>NZ_JBPCSJ010000214.1:0-6890 GCF_051007235.1 Hydrogenophaga sp.
CCTGTCCGAACGAGGGCTGCGCCGGCTGCGTGGGCGGCATGCGGAAGGTGTTGTTCTGCTGACCGGCAGCGGCGCCGCCACCCTGGCCGGCACCCGCGTTCGCACCGGCGTAGGCCACGCCACCGCCTTGCTGGGCGGCCTTCTTGCGCATGATGAAGCCGATGACGGCGAGCACCGCCATGACCAGCAAACCGATCATCAGCATGTTGGCCAGCTCTTCACCGAAGCCCAGGTGCGAGGCCAGCGCGGCCAGGCCCAGGCCCGCGGCCAGGCCGGCGACGGGGCCCATCCAGCTGCGCTTGGGGGCGGCCGCGGCCGCGCCAGCGGCACCGGCGGCGGCCGGGGTCGCGCTCGGCGTGGCGTCGGGGGCCTTGGCCGGCGTGGCCTGGCGTTGCATGCCCAGGGATTTGCCGCCGCCGATGCGCTTGGCCTCGGCGTCGAAGTGGGCGGTGCCCAGGCCGAGGGTCATGACCACGGCCAGGAGGGAAAGCAGTTTTTTCATTGAAGGTCTCCGGAAAAATGAAAGACGACACATCCTAGTCGCCGTCTAAATTCCGAAAAACCAGATTTTCAATGATCAACAATCCCTAAAAACGGGATTTTTCGATCAGTGGTGCGCGGGCAGCGGCCAGTCGCGCGCCTTGCCTTCGGCGGTGACCGGCAGCGCCGGCCCGATCGCGATGTGGGCCGGGCGGGCTGGCGCCGGCAGGCGCTCGGCCGCCCACTGGCGCAGGTGCTCGGCCAGCGGGCCGGGGTCTGCTTCCGGCCAGGGCACCACGTAAGCTTTCAGGCGTGGCTGACCGCCAAAGTCGTGCAGGCGCACCGCCACGTCCTTCACGTCCGGGTGGCCCCGCAGCAGCGCGCGCACGGCGCCGGGGAAGACGTTGACGCCGCCCACCTGCACCGCGCCGTCGCGGCGCTCGCCGGGCCAGAACTGCCGGCTGCCCGCCCAGCGCAGCGCGTCCGGTGCGGCAGCGTGCGAGCGGTCACCGCCGGCGTGTTCGCGCACCAGGGTGTCGCCGTGGTCGTCGCGTTGCCAGAACGGGTGCAGGCCAAACGGCTGCCCGGGCTGGTCGCGCCAGCCCACGCCTGCGGTTTCGCTGCTGCCGTACACCTGCACCAGGCGGGGCAGCCCCTGCCGCGCCAGCGCCCGTGCGAGTTCGTCCGGGCAGGGGGCGGTGGAGGTCACGCCGGTCACGCCGTCCGGCCAGGCCACGTCCTGCGACGCGACCAGGCGCCACCAGTCGGGAAAGCCCAGCACCAGATCGCCCGGGCGCAGCTGCGCCCCCAGCACCAGGGGCGCGCGGCCGTGCAGCGACAGGAAGGGCAGGTCCGGCCGGCCCGTGGCCCAGGGCAGCAGCACGCCGAACAGGTGGCCGTAGATGTGGTGGCAGGGCACGGCCGAGACGATGCGTTGCACCTCGCCCAGCGCCGTGCCCATGGCCTGCATTTCCTGCACCAGATCGGCCAGCCGGTGGGTGTGCCAGCGGGGCTCGCCGGTGCTGCCCGAGCTGCGGTAGCGCATGCGGTCGGGCTGTCGGTCCAGGCAACCGGCCGCGATCTGGGCCCAGTGGCTGGGGGTGGGGTTGTCAAACAGGGCGTCGGCGGCCTCGGCGTCGGGCAGGTCCACCGCTGCGCCCAGCGCGACGGCCAGCGCCATCAGTTCCAGTGAATCGGCGCCCAGCTCGTGCAGCCAGTGCCGCCCGGGCGCCCACAGGTCTTGCGCAGCGGCCCATCCGCCGGGGCGCAGCCGCGCCATCTCGGCGCGCAGCACGCCGTCCAGAAAACGCTGCAGCAGGGCCGGATGCCGCCACCACGGGGTGTTCACCGCTGCCAACCCTTGCGCAGGCGTTCCAGCCGCACGGCGTTCGACTCTTCGGTCACCACCACCATCAGGCTGTGCGGATCGGACGGCAGCATGAGCGCGCTGAACGCCAGTGCCAGCGGCCGCCGCTCGTCCGGTCCTTCGGGCAGGTTCACGCGGTAGTGTTCGAACACGGGGCCGTGGCTGCCCTTGAACACGTGCAGCAGGGTGCGCAGGTCCGGCGACACCGGGTCCAGCATGTCCAGCAGGTTGGGTTCCCCGGGGCCAAAGCCCAGGTGGCTCAGCAGCTGGGCCGCGGCCGGGTTCATCATGAGGATGTGGCCGTCCGGCCGCATGCGCAGCAGGCCCACCGGCGCCAGGTGCAGGAATTCCAGCAGGGCGCGGGCGTCCAGCGTGTCGTCCGCCACCGGCAGGCCGTCCGGCGTGGGGGCGTGGCTCACGCCTTGCTCCCGCTGCGCTGGACCAGCACGTAGCGGGTCCCGGCGTCGTGCCGGGCCAGCAGGCGCAGGCGCACCGGCGTGGGCCGCATGCGGAAGGTCAGCACCCAGGGCAGCACCTCGTCCAGCGCGGGTGCGGCCGGGTCTTCGAAGCGGCCCGCCACCAGGTAGTTGTTCATGCAGGGCGCCAGCTCGATGAAGACGTGCTGGCCGATCACCTGCGCCGCATCGAAGGCGGCGGCCTGGGCCTCGGTGCGGTTGTAGTGCACGACGCGGCCCGCGGCGTCGAAGCCGATCACGCCGAACGGCAAGGCGTCCAGCTGCTCCGCGGTCAGCGGCAACAGGGTTTCGAAGAGGCCGGCGTCGTCAAAGGCGGGGAGGGTGGTCATGGTGCGGCTTTCTCGGTGGTGGCGGGCGCAGCGGCGGCCGCTTCGGCCGGCTGCAGGAACAGGGTGAACGTGGTGCCTTCGCCCAGGCGGCTGGCCACGGCGATGCGGCCGCCCATGCGGTCGACCATTTCTTTGACGATGCACAGGCCCAGCCCGGTGCCCGGGATGGGCCCACCCGGGTTGGCGCGGAAGAAGCGGGTGAACAGCCGGGCCTGGTCCTGCTCGGACAGTCCCAGGCCCTGGTCGCTGACCGAGAGGCGGCACAGGCCGTCGGCGTCGGCCGCCTGCACGCGGCAGGTGATGGTGCCGCCGTCGGGCGAATACTTGACCGCGTTGGACAGCAGGTTGATGAGCACCTGCTCCAGCCGCGCGCCGTGGCCCAGCACCCGCACCGGTTCGCGCGGCAGCGCCAGCTGCAGGCAGTGCTTCTGGCCGGGCAGTTCGATCACATCGGCCGCCTGCCGCACCACGGGCAGCAGGTCCACCGCCGACAGGGCAAAGGCTTCGCCGCCCCGCTCGTCCAGCTGCGCCAGGTCCAGCAGATCGTCCAGCATGCCGCTCAGCCGCAGCGACTGCTTGAGCACCGTCTCCAGCAAGGGGCGCGATTCTTCGGCGCTGTAGCGGCGCATCAGCAGCAGTTCGGTGAAGCCGCGGATGCTGCCCAGCGGCGTGCGCAGCTCGTGCGCGGCGGTGGCCAGGAAATGGTCGCGCGTGGCCTGCTGCGCGCGCTGCTCCGTCACGTCGCGCAGCAGGACCAGCCGCTGTCCTGTGAGCGTGCCCAGGGGCGAGGCCGAGACCTCGATCACCCGGTGCTGCGGCGCGTGCAGTTCCCACAGGGTTTTGTCGGGCGGCGTGGGCCACGCCAGCCGGGCGGTGCTGGCGTTCCCGTCCTGCGCGATGCGGTCGGTCAGGGCCGCCGTGTCCAGGCCCAGGGCCTCGTCGGCCGCCAGGCCCAGCAGGTCGGTGCAGGCCGGGCTGAACAGCTGCACGCGGTCCTGGTCGTCCAGCGCGATCAGGCCCAGCGGGTGGGCGCCGATGGCGCGTTCCAGCCCGACCGCGCGCACCTGGGCCGCTTCTTCGGCTTCGCGTTCGAGCGTCACGTCGGTCTGCAGCGCAAAAAAATGCGTCACGGCGCCGGTGACCGTGTCGCGCACCGGGCTCAGTTCGACCCGGTTCCAGAACAGCGAGCCGTCGCGCCGGTAGTTGCGCACCACCACGATAGCGTCCTCGCCGCGGGCAATGGCTTCGCGCAGCCGCCGCACGCCGGCCTGCTCGCGCTCCTGGCCTTGCAGGAAGTTGCAGCTGCGCCCCAGCACCTCGGCGAACGGGTAACCGGTCAGGCGGGTGAAGCCGCCGTTCACGTAGACGATGGGGTTGCCCGGCTGCGTCGCGTCGGAGACCACCACGCCATTGACCGTCTGCTCCAGCGCCCGGCGCACGATGGCCTGGAGGTGGGCAGGGATGTCGGGGTCGGGAACGTGGGCGGTCATGGGGCAGGGTTGAAGGGCCTGCGTCGTTTTCGGCAGCTCTGGCGGCGGCTTGAGCGGCGCGTGACCAGCGGTCCTTAATTTCACAGAGCAAGTGCTTGCCAAAAATAGGCCGGACTGCTAAGGTCCGGCCGCATGAGCCAGACCGCCACCGACACGTCACCGGCCCCCCCGGAGGCCGAACCGCGCCGCACCCGGGGCCGCCCCCGCAAGACCGCCGACGAACGCGACGACGGCAACCGCCGCCAGGAACTGCTGCGCGCCGCGGCCCGCCTGTTCCGTCAGCAGGGCTTTGCCGCCACCAGCACGCGCGACATCGCCACCGCCGCCGGCATGCGCTCGGGCTCGCCGTTCTACCACTTTGAGAACAAGGAATCGCTGCTCGCGGCCGTGATGCTCGAAGGCATGCAGCGCGCCACCGGCCGCCAGGCCGGCGCCATGCAGGCGGCCGCCGCGCCGGGCACCGCGCTGAGCGCGCGCGACTGCCTGCGCGTGCTGGTGCGCAGCCACCTGGAGGTGCTGCTGGGCACCGACAGCGACTTCATCCCGGTCATGCTGTACGAGTGGCGCTCGCTGTCCGAGGTGCAGCGCCAGGCCGTCAACGAACTGCGGCGCGAGTACGAAGCCGTCTGGGTGCCGGTGCTGCAGGCCCTGCACGACCGGGGCGAACTGCAGGGCAACACCAGCCTGGCCCGGCTGATGATCTTTGGCGCGCTCAACTGGGCGGTGCAGTGGTACGACCCGGGTCGCAAGGCCTCGCTCGACGATCTGGCCGAAGCGGCGCTGCAACTGTTTTTGAAAGAGCGCGCATGAACAAACGGTTTGGCTCCGTATTCCGCGACGGCCTGTTTGCCGGTCGGGTGGTCATGGTGACCGGCGGCGGCTCGGGTATCGGCCGCTGCACGGCACATGAACTGGCGCGCCTGGGCGCCCAGGTGGTGCTGGTCGGCCGCAACCTGGACAAGCTGCAGACCACAGCCGCCGAGATCGCACACGACGGCGGGCAGGCGAGCCTCCACGTCTGCGACATCCGCAGTGAAGAGGGTGTCAAGTCCATGGTGGCCAACGCGGTGCAGGCGCACGGTCGCATCGACGGCCTGGTCAACAACGCGGGCGGCCAGTACATCACCCCGCTGGAAAAGATCAGCGCCAAGGGCTGGCAAGCGGTGATCGACACCAACCTCACCGGCGGTTTCCTGGTGGCGCGCGAGTGCTACCTGCAGAGCATGGCGGCGCACGGCGGGGCCATCGTCAACATCGTGGCCGACATGTGGGGTTCCATGCCCGGCATGGGCCACAGCGGCGCCGCGCGCGCGGGCATGGTCAGCTTCACCGAAACCGCGGCCCTGGAGTGGGCCAAAAGCGGCGTGCGCGTGAACGCGGTCGCGCCGGGCTACATCGCCTCCAGCGGCATGGACCACTACCCGCCCGAGGCCGGGCCGATGCTGCGCGAGATGCGCACCACCGTGCCGCTGGGGCGGTTCGGCAACGAGGCCGAGACCTCGGCCGCCATCGTCTTCCTGCTCTCACCCGCGGCCAGCTTCGTCAGCGGCACGGTGCTGCGGGTGGACGGCGCACGGCCCCAGGTGCGCATGGGCTGGGGCCAGGTGGCGGCGAGCGCCGAGGTGCAGCAGCGCGACGCGGTCCAACCCTTCGACGGCTTCCACCGCGCGGTCACGCCCAATGTGTTCCAGTCTTGAGTTTTGATTCGTCTTTCAACCCACACAGCCCGCAGGCCGCGCAGCGCCGCGCCGCCATGCTGGCGCGCATCGCCCAGCTGCGCTCGCTGGAAGAGCGTGCCGCGCAGGCCTCGGCGAAATCGGCGCCGGTGTTCCACAAGCGTGGCCAGCTGCTGCCGCGCGAACGCATCGGCCTGCTGCTGGACCCGGGCGCGCCCTGGCTGCCGCTGTGTTCGCTGGCCGGCTTTCTGCAGGACACGAAGGACCCCGACAAGTCGGTGCCCGGCGGCGGCATGCTGACCGGCATCGGCTTCATCGGCGGCGTGCGCTGCATGGTGGTGGCCAGCGACTCGGGCATCGAGGCCGGCGCCATCCAGCCGCGCGGGCTGGAGAAGATCCTGCGCGTGCAGGAGATCGCGCTGGAAAACCGGCTGCCCTTCGTGCACCTGGTCGAGAGCGCGGGCGCGAACCTGATGAAGTACCAGGTCGAAGGCTTCGTGCTCGGCGGCGGCCTGTTCCGCAACCTCGCGCGCCTCTCGGCCGCGGGCCTGCCCGTCATCACGGTGCAGCACGGCTCGGGCACGGCCGGGGGCGCCTACATGCCCGGTCTGTCGGACGGGGTGATCATGGTGCGCGGCCGTTCGCGCGCCTTCCTGGCCGGGCCGCCGTTGCTCATGGCCGCGACCGGTGAGGTGGCGACCGAAGAAGAACTGGGCGGCGCCGAGATGCACACCACGGTCTCAGGGCTGGGCGAGCACCTGGCCGAAGACGACCGTGAGGCGCTGGGCCTGGCGCGCGACATCGTGGCGCGCACCGGCTGGCAGCTGCCGCCACGGGCCCCCGCACCGGCGCTGCGGTTCGACGCCGACGACCTGCTGGCCTTGATGCCCCCGCACCACCGCGAACCGGTCGACATGCGCGAGGTCATGGCCCGCATCACCGACGGGTCCGACATCCTCGAATTCAAGGCGCTCTACGGCGCCGCCACGGTCTGCGCGCAGGCGCACATCGGCGGCCACGCGGTGGGCCTCATCAGCAACAACGGCCCGATCGACGTGGCCGGTGCCAACAAG
>NZ_JBPCSJ010000215.1:0-1029 GCF_051007235.1 Hydrogenophaga sp.
CGCCGACCGCGAATACACCAGCCCCAACGGCAAAAAGGTGCGCTTGCACGGCCGCTCGCTCATGTTCGTGCGCAACGTGGGCCACCTGATGACCAACCCCGCCATCCTGTGGGGCGCGGAAGGCAAAGAGATCCCCGAAGGCATCCTGGATGCGATGGTCACCACCACCATCGCGATGCACGACCTGAAGAAGACCAAAAAAGACGCCATTCGCAACTCGCGCAAGGGCTCGGTCTACATCGTCAAACCCAAGATGCACGGCCCGCGCGAAGTGGCCTTTGCCTGCGAACTGTTCGGCCGCGTCGAGCAGGTGCTGGGCCTGGCCGACAGCACCGTCAAGCTGGGCATCATGGACGAAGAGCGCCGCACCTCCGTGAACCTGAAAGCCTGTATCGAAGCCGCGGCCAGCCGCGTCGCCTTCATCAACACCGGCTTCCTGGACCGCACCGGCGACGAGATGCACACCGCCATGCTGGCCGGCCCCATGGTCCGCAAGGGCGACATGAAGACCAGCGCCTGGATCCAGAGCTACGAGCGCAACAACGTGCTGGTGGGCCTGAGCTGCGGCCTGCGCGGCAAGGCGCAAATCGGCAAGGGCATGTGGGCCATGCCCGACCTGATGGCCGAGATGATGAAGGTCAAGATCGGCCACCCCAAGGCCGGCGCCAACACCGCCTGGGTGCCATCGCCCACCGGCGCCACGCTGCACGCCCTGCACTACCACCAGGTGCTGGTGTCCGACGTGCAGAAGGAGCTGGAAAAGATCGACTCCAGCAAGGAGCGCGACAACATCCTGACCGGTATGCTGACCGTGCCGGTGAGCGCCAACCCGAACTGGACCGACGCCGAAAAACAGGCCGAGCTGGACAACAACATCCAGGGCATCCTGGGTTACGTGGTGCGCTGGGTCGACCAGGGCGTGGGCTGCTCCAAGGTGCCGGACATCAACGACATCGGCCTGATGGAAGACCGCGCCACGCTGCGCATCAGCAGCCAGCACGTGGCCAACTGGCTGCACCACGGCATCGT
>NZ_JBPCSJ010000216.1:0-6064 GCF_051007235.1 Hydrogenophaga sp.
ATTCGAACTCGCGACCTCAACCTTGGCAAGGTTGCGCTCTACCAACTGAGCTATTCCCGCACACTTCTAACGTTTGGTGAAGTTCGTCAGAAGCTGAAATTATAGCGCAAAAAACGCAGGTTTTTCAAGTCCCCCGCATTTTCTCATCAGTGCTTCACAGCGTCCGGTGCAGGCACCGGTGTGCGGCCTGCTGCAGCTGCCAGCTGTGCGGCCACCTCTTCGTCGGTCAGCGGCACCGGCTGGCGTTCCAGTGCGATGGCCAGCACCTTGTCGATCCATTTCACCGGCACGATCTCCAGGCCTTGCTTGACATTGTCGGGAATGTCGGCCAGGTCCTTGACGTTCTCTTCCGGGATGATCACGGTCTTGATACCGCCACGCAGCGCCGCCAGCAACTTTTCCTTGAGACCCCCAATGGCCGTGACTTCGCCCCGCAAGGTGATCTCACCCGTCATGGCCACATCCGCACGCACCGGAATACCGGTCAGCGAAGACACCAGGGCCGTCGTCATCGCAGCGCCCGCGCTGGGGCCATCCTTGGGCGTTGCACCATCGGGCACGTGGATGTGGATGTCGCGCTTATCGAACATCTCGTCCTTGATGCCCAGCATGTGCGCACGGCTGCGCACCACCGTGCGGGCGGCTTCCACCGACTCCTTCATCACATCGCCCAGCGAACCGGTGCGGGTGATGACGCCCTTGCCGGGCATGATGGCGACCTCGATGGTCAGCAGATCGCCACCCACCTCGGTCCAGGCCAGCCCGACCACCTGGCCCACCTGGTTCTGTTGCTCGGCACGGCCATAGGTGTACTTGCGAACGCCCAGGAAGTCGCTCAAATTCTCGGCTGTGACCTTCACCGTGGGCGTGTACTTCTTGAGCAGCAGACCTTTGACCACCTTGCGGCAGATCTTGGAGAGCTCACGCTCCAGCGAGCGCACGCCGGCTTCACGGGTGTAATAGCGCACGATGTCGCGCACCGCCTCGTCGCTGACCTCCATCTCGCCGTCGCGGATGCCGTTGTTCTTGACCTGCTTGGGCAGCAGGTAGCGGATGGCGATGTTGGTCTTCTCGTCCTCGGTGTAACCCGAGAGGCGGATCACCTCCATCCGGTCCAGCAACGCCGGCGGGATGTTCATCGAGTTCGAGGTCGCCACGAACATCACATCGGACAGATCGAAATCGACCTCGACGTAATGGTCCGCGAAGGTGTGGTTCTGTTCAGGATCCAGCACCTCCAGCAATGCTGCCGACGGGTCACCACGGAAATCGGTGCCCAGCTTGTCGATCTCGTCCAGCAGGAACAGCGGGTTGCGCGTGCCGACCTTGGACAGGCTCTGCAGCACCTTGCCGGGCATGGCGCCGATGTAGGTGCGACGGTGGCCACGGATCTCGGCTTCGTCGCGCATGCCGCCCAGCGCCATGCGCACGTACTTGCGCCCCGTGGCCTTGGCCACGGACTGACCGAGCGAAGTCTTGCCCACACCCGGCGGGCCGACCAGGCACAGGATCGGCGCCTTGACCTTGTCCACGCGCTGCTGCACCGCGAGGTATTCGAGGATGCGGTCCTTGACCTTGTCCAGACCGTAATGGTCTTCGTTGAGCACATCCTCAGCGTGCGCCAAGTCGTGCTTGATCTTGGTCTTCTTGCTCCAGGGCAATGCCACCAGCGCATCGATGTAGTTGCGCACCACGGTGGCTTCGGCCGACATGGGCGACATGAGCTTGAGCTTCTTGAACTCGGCTTCGGCTTTCTTGCGGGCCTCGGCGGGCATCTTGGCGAGTTTGATCTTCTTCTCGATCTCCTCGATGTCGGCGCCCTCTTCGCCTTCACCGAGTTCCTTCTGGATCGCCTTCACCTGCTCGTTGAGGTAGAAGTCGCGCTGGTTCTTCTCCATCTGGCGTTTGACGCGGCCACGGATCTTCTTGTCGACGTTGAGGATGTCGACCTCACGCTCGAGCTGCTCGAACAGGTTTTCCAGGCGCTTGTTCACCGGGTCGAGGTCCAGCACCACCTGCTTGGATTCGAGCTTGAGCGGCAGGTGCGCGGCGATGGTGTCGGCCAGGCGGCCCGGGTCGTCGATGCTGGAGATCGAGGTCAAGATCTCGGAAGGGATCTTCTTATTGAGCTTGACGTACTGGTCGAACTGCTGCATCACCGCCCGGCGCAGGGCTTCCAGTTCGGTGGCATGCGCTTCAGAGCGCTCCTGCACCGGATCGACTGGTGCCACGCTGGCCACGAAATGGCTCTCGCCGTCGCGGATGGCCAGAACCTTGGCGCGCTGAACACCTTCGACCAACACCTTGACGGTGCCGTCGGGCAGCTTGAGCATTTGCAGGATGGTGGCGACGCAGCCCATTTCGAACATGTCGTCGGTGGACGGCTCGTCCTTGGCGGCGGCCTTTTGTGCCACCAGCATGATGCGGCGCTCGGCCTCCATGGCCGATTCCAGCGCCTTGATGCTCTTGGGGCGCCCCACGAACAAGGGGATGACCATGTGCGGGAAGACCACCACATCGCGCAGGGGCAACAGGGGCAGATCGACCGGCGTGCTGGGCAGTGGGATTTGTCCGGACATGTGTGAACCTCAACAGAATGGGCTGGGAGGCGGGGCCCGTGAAGGACCGCCCGAACCCGGATGCAACGAAAGACCGCTCAGGCCTGCTTGGCCGCTTCGCGGTACACCAGCAGAGGCGCCTTGTTTTCTTCGATGGTGGACTCGTCCACCACCACTTTTTCCACGTTGCTCATGCCTGGCAGATCGAACATGGTGTCGATCAGCGCGTTTTCCAGTATCGAACGCAGACCACGTGCACCGGTCTTGCGCGCCAGCGCCTTGCGGGCGATGGCCTTGAGGGCGGCAGGCCGCACTTCAAGTTCGGCGCCCTCCATGGACAGCAGGCGCGCAAACTGTTTAACCACTGCGTTCTTGGGTTCGGTGAGGATTTCGACCAGCGCCTCTTCACTGAGTTCCGTCAGGCTAGCGATGACAGGCAAACGCCCCACCAGTTCGGGAATCAGGCCGAACTTGATCAGGTCCTCGGGTTCGATGTCCTTGAAGGACTCGGTCAGGCTGCGCTGCTGTTTGCTCTTGACCACGGCGCCGAAGCCCATACCAGAGGCCTCGGTGCGGTTCTCGATGATCTTTTCCAGACCTGCGAAAGCACCGCCGCAGATGAACAGGATATTGGTGGTGTCGACCTGCAGGAAGTCCTGGTTGGGGTGCTTGCGCCCGCCTTGCGGCGGCACGCTGGCCATGGTGCCTTCCACCAGCTTGAGCAAGGCCTGTTGCACGCCCTCGCCCGACACATCGCGGGTGATGGAGGGGTTGTCGGACTTGCGCGTGATCTTGTCGATTTCGTCGATATAGACGATACCCTGCTGGGCCCGCTCCACGTCGTAGTTGCAGCTCTGCAGCAGCTTGGCAACGATGTTTTCCACGTCCTCACCCACGTAGCCGGCTTCGGTCAGCGTGGTGGCGTCGGCCATCACAAACGGCACGTTGAGCATGCGCGCCATGGTCTGCGCCAGCAGCGTCTTGCCCGAACCCGTGGGGCCGATCAGCAGGATGTTGCTCTTGGCCAGTTCCACGTCGTCCTTGCGGGCGCTCTGCTTGTGGCGCAGGCGCTTATAGTGGTTGTAGACCGCTACCGCCAGCGCGCGCTTGGCAAGGTCCTGGCCGATCACATAGTGATCCAGGTTGGACTTGAGTTGCGCCGGCGTGGGCAGCTCATCGCCCTGCGCCTTGACGGCGTCCAGGCCGGGCAGCTCGTCGCGGATGATGTCGTTGCACAGCTCGATGCATTCGTCGCAGATGAACACCGAGGGGCCGGCGATCAGCTTCTTGACCTCGTGCTGGCTCTTGCCACAAAACGAGCAGTAGAGCGCTTTTTCACTGGAGGCGGCTTTTTTGTCGGCCATGGAAGGGGGTCGGGTAGACGGTAAGTGGGCGCGAGAACAATGATATTCCAACGCCCCATGGGGGCAAACGCCCGAAAAGCACGCCTTTTGGCGCGAATGCGGGCGTTGGGAGCGTGTTTTGCAGGCTTGGGCGGTCGATCAGGCCGCGCGCTTGTCGATCACTTTGTCGATCAGGCCGTACTCGGCCGACTCGGCGGCCGACAGGTAGTAGTCACGCTCGGTGTCGCGTTCGATCTTCTCCAGCGGTTGCCCGGTGCGCTCGGCCAGGATCTTGTTGAGCTGCTCGCGGGTCTTGAGGATTTCGCGTGCGTGGATCTCGATCTCGGTGGCCTGGCCCTGCGTGCCGCCCAGCGGCTGGTGGATCATGACCTTGGAGTTCGGCAGTGCAAAACGTTTGCCCTTGGCGCCCGCGGCCAGCAGGAAGGCCCCCATGCTCGCGGCCATGCCGGTGCACAGCGTGGACACGTCCGGCTTGATGAAATTCATGGTGTCGAAAATCGCCATCCCGGCGCTCACCGAACCACCGGGCGAGTTGATGTAGAAGGAGATGTCCTTGTCCGGGTTTTCGCTCTCCAGGAACAGCAACTGGGCCACCACCAGATTGGCCGACTGGTCGTTGACCGGCCCCACCAAAAAGATCACGCGCTCTTTGAGCAGGCGCGAGTAGATGTCGTATGCGCGTTCACCGCGGCCCGACTGTTCGATGACCATGGGCACCATGCCCAAACCCTGAATGTCCATTGCGCTCATGCGTTTCTCCGTGTGATGCGTTGCGATGTGACGTTACTGTAACCAACCCGGCAAGGCCGCCACGGCGTGTCGGGCTTCAGCCCTGGGTGCATATGGCGCACTGGCGCCCGAACGCAAGGCTTCGACGCAAAAAAGGGCGGATCACTCCGCCCTTTGGTTCGGAAGGTCCGATTCCGATCAGGCCTGGCCCATCAGTTCGTCAAAGCCGATGACCTTGTCGGTGATCTTGGCCTTGGACAGCACGAAGTCGGTCACGTTGTTCTCGATCACGATCGCCTCGACTTCGGCCATGCGGCGGTTGTCGCTGGTGTACCAGCGCACCACGTCCGCCGGCTTCTCGTAGGAAGCCGCCAGCTCTTCGATATGGGCCTTGATCTGGTCGGGCGTGGCGTGCAGTTCGTTGGTGCGCACCAGCTCGGCCACCACCAGACCCAGGCGCACGCGGCGCTCGGCCTGGGGACGGAACAGCTCTTCGGGGATCGGCGCCTTGTCGGCATCCTTCACGCCGCGTTGCTTCAGGTCGGCGCGGGCGCCTTCGACCAGGCGGTCGGCCTCGGCCTGCACGATGGACTTGGGCAGGTCCAGCTCGGCAGCAGCGGCCAGCGCATCCATGGCCGCCTGCTTGTTGCGGGCCAGCACGCGCTGCTTGACTTCGCGCTCCAGGTTCTTCTTGATGTCGGCGCGCAGGGCTTCAACCGTGCCTTCGGCAATGCCCAGCGACTTGGCCAGGGCTTCGTCCACTTCCGGCAGGTGGGCGGCTTCGATCTTGTTGAGCGTCACCAGGAAGTCGGCGGTCTTGCCGGCCACTTCCTTGCCGTGGTAGTCCGCCGGGAAGGCCAGCGGGAAGGTCTTGGACTCGCCCGACTTCATGCCGCGCACGGCGTCTTCGAATTCCTTGAGCATCTGGCCATCGCCGACGATGAACTGGAAGCCTTCGGCCTTGCCGCCTTCGAACGGCTCGCCGTCGATCTTGCCGGCGAAGTCGATGGTCACGCGGTCGGTGTCCACGGCTGCCTGGTCGGCGGCGCGCTGGGCAAAGCTGCGGCGCTGCTTGCGCAAGATGTCCAGCGTGCGGTCGATGGCGGCGTCGGTCACTTCGGCAGAGACTTTCTCCACTTCGGCGGCCGAGAGGTCGCCGATCTTGACGTCGGGGTACACCTCGAACACGGCGTCAAAGGTCAGTTCGCCTTCGGCAGCGCCTTCTTTTTCGGTGATCTTGGGCTGGCCGGCCACGCGCAGCTGGGCTTCGTTGGCGGCGGCGGCAAAAGCCTCGCCCACCTTGTCGTTCATGACCTCGTAGTGCACCGAATAGCCATAGCGCTGGGCCACGACGTTCATCGGTACCTTGCCCGGACGGAAGCCGTCCATCTTGACGGTACGCGCCAGCTTCTT
>NZ_JBPCSJ010000217.1:0-12096 GCF_051007235.1 Hydrogenophaga sp.
ACATACACACGAGACAAACATGAAACACATCGACCTGCACAAGCTGGCGGACGAGGCCAGATTCAACGGCTTTCACCGGGGCGTCCTGCTCTGGTGCGCGCTGATCATCATCTTCGATGGCTACGACCTGGCCGTCGCCGGCATCGCCCTGCCGTCGATCATGAAAGAGATGGGTGTGAGCCCGACCAACGCGGGCTTCATGGTGAGCTCGGCGCTGTTCGGCATGATGTTCGGCGCGATCTTTCTCGGCACCATTGCCGACAAGATCGGCCGGCGCCGCGCCATCGCCATCTGCATTGCGCTGTTCAGCGTGTTCACCGCAGCGGCGGGCCTGACAAGCGACCCGGTGACCTTCAGCGTGATGCGCTTCCTCGCCGGCCTCGGCATCGGCGGCGTGATGCCGAACGTGGTGGCGCAGATGACCGAGTACTCGCCCCGCAAGATTCGCAGCACCATGGTCACGCTGATGTTCAGCGGCTATGCGGTGGGCGGCATGCTGGCGGCGGTGGTGGGCAAGGGCCTGATTGAGAGTCATGGCTGGCAGTCGGTGTTCCTGGCAGCGGCCCTGCCGGTCCTGCTGATCCCGGTGATTCTCAAGTCCATGCCGGAGTCCATGCCCTACCTGATCAAGACCGGGCAGAAGGCGCAGCTGCAGCACATCGCTGCGCAGCTGAGCCCCGGCTACCAGCCACAGCCGGGCGATTCGTTCGACCTGCCACAGCAGGACCGTGACACCAGCGCGCCCATCGGCAAGCTGTTCCAGGACGGCCGGGGTTTCAGCACCCTGATGTTCTGGGTGGCCTTCTTCATGTGCCTGTTCATGGTCTACGCACTCAGCTCATGGCTCACCAAGCTGATGGCGGGTGCAGGCTACACGCTGGGTTCGGCGCTGACCTTCGTTCTCGTGCTGAATTTCGGCGGCATGGTCGGTGCCATCGGCGGAGGCTGGCTGGCCGACCGCTTCCACATCAAGTACGTGCTGGTCGGCATGTACCTGCTGGCCGCGCTGTCCATCAGCCTGCTGGGTTACCCGGTGCCCACGTCGGTGCTGTTCGTGCTGGTCGGTCTGGCGGGTGCTTCGACCATCGGCACACAGATCGTGACCTACGCCTATGTGGGCCAGTACTACCCGATGGCGGTGCGCTCCACCGGCATCGGCTGGGCCTCGGGCGTCGGCCGCAGCGGCGCCATTCTCGCGCCCATCGTCATCGGTAGCCTCGTGGCCATGGCGCTGCCACTGGAACGCAACTTCATGGCCATCGCCTTGCCGGCGGTGATCGCGGCGGTGGCGGTGTTCTGCATTCGCCACAGCCGTGCTGCTCAGGCGCACCGCGCCCACGGCGCTGTGGTGCCGGGCGTCGTCCCGGCGGCCGCTGCCAAGTGACGCGGCCCCGTTGACGCTAGGCCAACACTTCACTTCAGAAACGTTCTCATGATCAACAAGATCGCCCAATCGGTCGCCGACGCCCTGGCGGGCATCCAGGACGGCGCTACCGTCCTGATCGGCGGCTTCGGCACCGCCGGTATTCCCAACGAGCTCATCGACGGCCTGATCGCGCAGGGCGCGAAGGACCTCACCGTCGTCAACAACAACGCCGGCAACGCCGACGTGGGCCTGGCCGCGCTGCTGCAGGCCGGTCGCGTGCGCAAGATCATCTGCAGCTTCCCGCGCCAGGCCGACAGTCACGTGTTCGACGGCCTGTACCGCGCTGGCAAGCTGGAGCTGGAACTGGTGCCGCAAGGCAACCTGGCCGAGCGCATCCGTGCGGCTGGCGCTGGCATCGGCGCTTTTTTCTGCCCGACCGGCTTCGGCACGGAGCTGGCCGGTGACCGCGAGACGCGTGAGATCGACGGCAAGCAGTACGTGCTGGAGTACCCCATCCATGGCGACGTGGCCTTGATCAAAGCCGAGGCGGGTGACCGCTGGGGCAACCTGGTCTATCGCAAGGCCGCGCGCAACTTCGGCCCGGTGATGGCCATGGCCGCGCGGCGCACCATCGCCACCGTGCACGACATCGTGGAGCTGGGCGCGCTGGACCCGGAGACCATCGTCACGCCCGGCATCTTCGTCAGCCAGATCGTTCGCATCGACCGCGTGGCCACCCAGGCCGGCGGCTTCAAGAAGGCGGCATGAGCATGACCACCACATACCCACGTCGCACCAAGGACCAGCTCGCCGCGCGCGTGGCGCTGGACATCTTCGACGGCGCCGTCGTCAACCTGGGCATTGGCCAGCCCACGCTGGTGGCCAACCACCTGCCCGCGGGGCGCGAGGTGATCCTGCACAGCGAGAACGGCATCCTGGGCATGGGCGCCGCACCCGCTGCGGGCAGCGAAGACTACGACCTGATCAACGCCGGCAAGCAGCCGGTCACGCTGCTGCCCGGAGGCGCGTACTTCCACCATGCCGACAGCTTCGCGATGATGCGCGGTGGGCACCTGGACATCTGTGTGCTGGGCGCCTTCCAGGTCTCGGCAACGGGCGACCTGGCCAACTGGAGCACCGGCGAGCCCGGCGCGATTCCCGCCGTCGGCGGGGCCATGGACCTGGCCATCGGTGCCAAGCAGACCTGGGTGATGATGGATCTGCTGACCAAGCAGGGCGCCAGCAAGATCGTCGAGCGCTGCACCTACCCGCTGACCGGCCTGGCCTGCGTCAAGCGCATCTACACCGACCTGGCCACCTTCGCCTGCACACCGCATGGCCTGCAGTTGGTGGACGCCGTCGCGGGCCTGAGCCGCGAGGCGCTGGAAGGCATCGTCGGCTTGCCTATTGCCGACGCTGCGCCTGCTGCGCCATGACTTTTGCCACTTCGAGACACCCCATGACCACATCCGTTTTCATCTGCGACGCCGTGCGCACCCCCTTCGGCAAGTACGGCGGCGCGCTGTCGTCCGTGCGGCCCGACGACCTGGGCGCCGTGGTGCTCAAGGCCCTGGCCGAGCGCAACCCGCGCGTGGACTGGCGCGCGGTCGATGATGTGGTCTTCGGCTGCGCCAACCAGGCCGGCGAAGACAACCGCAACGTGGCGCGCATGTCGTTGCTGCTGGCCGGCCTGCCGCTGGAGGTGCCCGGTACCACCGTCAACCGGCTGTGCGGTTCGGGCATGGACGCCATCGGCATCGCGGCGCGCGCCATCAAGTCGGGCGAGACCGGTCTGATGGTCGCGGGCGGTGTGGAGAGCATGAGCCGTGCGCCTTTCGTCGTGCCCAAAGCCGAGTCGGCCTTCTCGCGCAGCAACGCCATCCAGGACACCACCATTGGCTGGCGCTTGGTCAACCCCAAGATGAAAGCGCTGCACGGCGTGGACGCCATGCCCGAGACGGCCGAGAACGTGGCAGACGATTTCAAGGTGTCGCGCGAAGACCAGGACCTTTTCGCCTGGCGCAGCCAGGCCAAGGCCGCGGCCGCGCAGAAGGCGGGTTACTTTGCCGCTGAAATCGTGCCGGTCGCCGTGCCGCAGCGCAAGGGCGATGCGGTGCATGTGACGGTGGACGAACACCCGCGCGGGACCACGCTGGAGGCTCTGGCCAAGCTCAAGCCTGTGGTGCGACCGGGCGGCAGCGTGACGGCCGGCAACGCCAGTGGTGTGAACGACGGGGCCTGCGCCGTGCTGCTGGCCAGCGCTGCGGCCGCCGAGCGCCATGGGCTCACGCCCCGCGCCAGGGTGGTGGGCATGGCCACGGCCGGTGTGGCCCCACGCATCATGGGCATCGGCCCCGCACCGGCCACGCTGAAGGTGTTGGCGCAGACCGGGCTCACGCTGGCGCAGATGGACGTGATCGAGCTGAACGAAGCCTTCGCCTCGCAGGGCCTGGCCGTGCTGCGCCAACTGGGCCTGGCCGACGACGACGCACGTGTGAACCCGCAAGGCGGCGCCATCGCCCTGGGCCACCCGCTGGGCGCCAGCGGCGCGCGGCTGGTGACCACCGCCGTGGCCCAACTGCACCGCACCGGCGGCCGCTACGCGCTGTGCACGATGTGCATCGGCGTGGGTCAGGGCATCGCGCTCATCGTCGAACGTGTTTGAAGCAGACCAGCCATGCCGCAACCGAGCCATTCTTCCCCCGTCTCACTGGATACCGCGCGCGGCACGTTCCGCGTCACGATCGACGGCGACGCCGACGCACCGGCGCTGATCCTGTCCAACTCCCTGGGCACCACGCTGGAGATGTGGGACCCGCAGGTCGCCGCGTTCTCAGAACACCACCGGCTGATCCGGTACGACACCCGCGGCCACGGCGGCAGCCCGGTGACGCCAGGCCCCTACCGCTTCGCCGATCTGGGCCAGGACGTGCTGGCCGTGCTGGACGCATTGGGCGTCGCACGGGCCGCGTTCTGCGGTATTTCGATGGGGGGGCACACCGGCCTGTGGCTGGGCATCCATGCCGCCAGCCGCTTCAACGCCATCGCCGTGTGCAACAGCGCCGCGCTGATCGGCACGGCACAAGGGTGGAACGATCGGGCGGCGATGGTCCGCGAAGGCGGTCAGGCCAGCATGCAGGCCCTGGCCGCGTCGGCCCCTGGCCGATGGTTCAGCGCGGATTTTGTCCAGGCGCAACCGGCCACGGTGGAACGGGCGCAAGCCTGGATCGCCGGCATCTCGCCGCAGGGCTATGCCGCTTGCTGCGAGGCCCTGGCCACATCGGACCTGCGCGAGGACCTCGGCCGTATCACCGTTCCCACGTTGCTGCTCGCGGGCGCGTCGGACCCGGTCACCACCGTGGCCGACGCCCAGACCATGCAGAGGGGCATTGCCGGTGCGCAGCTGGCCGTGGTGCCCGCCTCCCATCTGTCCAACCTGGAGGCGCCCCAGGCGTTCGACCAGGCCGTGCTCCGTTTTCTTTCCACCCCACGGCTCTCTGCCTGATCAAAAGGACATCCCATGCTGTATCTGGTTCACATGGTCGTCGACATCCCATCCACGCTCGCTCCGGAAGAGGCGGCACGCATCAAGGCCGAGGAGAAGGCCTACTCGCAGCAATTGCAGAGCGCCGGCAAGTGGCCTCACCTCTGGCGCGTGGTGGGTGAGTACGCCAACTACAGCGTGTTCGACGTGGAGAGTAACGACGAACTGCACAACACGCTGAGCAACTTGCCACTGTTCCCGTTCATGAAGATCACGGTCACGGCGCTGGCCAAGCATCCGTCGTCCATTGTCTAGTGCACGGCCGTTCACAGGCGAACCACGGTCGTACTGGCCGCCGCCGTGGGGAGGTCCTGCTCTGCAATGGCGCTGACCGAAACCCGGTGGTCCATAACACCCGTCAAGCGGGTCGTGTCCTTGACGTGGTCGCTGTGCTGGCTGAGCACGCGCACGAAGGTGTTTGCTGGCGGGTTGTCATTCGGCTGAAAGCCCATGTCCAACAGGCGGAAAGCGATGGCCTGTTGCAGGCGATCTGGCGCAGGTCGGACGTGGGGTGCGTCCGGCTCTCGGTATCGATGCCGCGCGACCGGTCTGGCCAGTGCTTGTCTCGGCACACGACTGGATCATGAACCCCCTGGCACTTCCCAGACCCGATCACCACCCACCGCATGAAACCGCCGACCCGGCGCCGCCGGCAGGGCATGTCCGCCGGTGAAGGCACCAAAGGCTGGCAGCACGGCCTGCCCCGGTTCGCTGACGAAGCAGGGCAGGCGCAGGGCGTCGCGTGCGCGGCCGCTGAGGTGGACCACCGGGTGCAGGTGGCCGGCGAGGATGAAGTGGGTCGGGTGGCGGTCGCCGTCCGGACGCGGGTGGTGGCAGCAGGCAAACGGGCCGAGCAGCCAGGGCTCGTCCACCACCTCGATGCCGGCCTCGGGCGGCGGGTCGCCGGCGCGGTCGTCGTGGTTGCCGCGCACCAGGGTCCTGGCGATGCCGTGGTGCCGCGCGCGCCAGTCGCACAGCGCCTGCAGCACCGACGGCGTTCGGCCCGACGCAGCGTGCAGGAAGTCACCCAGGCACACCAGGCGCAGGGGTTGGTGTTCTGCGATCAGTGCGTCCAGCCGCGCGAGGTTGTCTTGCGTCGTGCCGCCGGGCACGGGCTGGCCCTGGGCGCGGTAGCTGGCGGCCTTGCCCAGGTGCAGGTCGGCGATGAAGAGGGTCTGCCCGGCCGGCCACCAGAGGGCGTGCGCGGGCAGCAGGTGCAGCGCCTCACCGGCCCAGTGGACGGTGGCGTGCGGTGTCATGCGATCCGGCGCCGGGCCGCTCCAAGCCGGATCAGCCCCCTCGGGGGGCAGCGACCCGCGCAGCGGTGGAGCGTGGGGGCTCATGCGTAAGCGTAGGTGCCGCCTTTTTTCAGGGCGGCCTGGTACGCCGGGCGGGCGTGGATCTTCTTCAGCCAGGCCATGGTGGCCGGACGCGAGGGGCCGAGGCCGGCGCGCGAGACGGCGGCTTCGAGCGGGAAGCTCATCATGATGTCGGCCGCGGTCATGGCCTTGCCGGCGAACCAGGGGCGCGAGGCCAGCACCTGTTCCACATAGTCCAGGTGCACGTCGACCATGGGTTGCACCTTTTTCACGGCGACCTTGCCGATCAGCGGCACCTTGCTCATGGCCAGCATGAGCAGCAGGTTGGGCATGACCGAGCCTTCGGCGTAGTGCATGAATTGGCGGTATTGCAGCAGCCCTTCGCCCTGGTCGGTGGGGCCCAGCTTCCCGGTCTTGTCCACCAGGTATTCGCAGATGGCGCCGGTTTCCACCAGCTTGAGCGGGCCGTCTTCGAGCACGGGCGACTTGCCCAGCGGGTGCACCTGTTTCAGCTCGGGCGGGGCCAGCATGGTGGCCTTGTTGCGTTCGTAGAAGCGGATCTCGTAGGGCAGTTGCAGTTCTTCGAGCAGCCACAGCAGGCGCTGCGAGCGGGAGTTGTTGAGGTGGTGGACGATGAGGCTCATGGTGAAGAGTCCAGAGAGAAAGGTCCTGATGGAGGCGCCTGTGCAGGGGCGGGTGGACCCGCATTGTGCGGGCTGGCGCGCGCCCCTGCAGCCGGATCAGCCACCGCTGCGAAGCAGCATGGCCGGGCTCAGGCGCATCTGCGACAGCAGGTAGCGCGCGCCCAGGGCCATGCTCAGGCCGCTGACGGCCAGCGCGGTGACGCCGCCGCTCCAGTACAGGCCGGCGGGGCTCATGTCCAGCCGCCACAGCAGCAGGCCGGTGGCCAGGGCGCTGCCGGCCAGCAGGGCGAAGCCGGCCGTGACGCTGGCCAGCAGCACGTATTCCCACACCAGCACGCCGCGCAGCAGCGAGTGGCGCGCGCCCAGCGCGTGCATCACCGTCGCGTCGTACAGCTGGCGGCTGCGGCTGGCGGCGACCACGCTGGCCAGCACCAGCAGGCTGGCCGCCAGGCACACGCCGGCCACCACGCTCAGGCCGCCGCTGGCGCGGCCCATCAGCGCGCGGGTTTCGCGCAGCATGGACTCGGTGCGCGCGGTGGCGATGTTGGGCGCGGCGGCGGCCAGCCGGTCCTGCGCGTCCAGCGTGTGCTCGGCCGGCATCCAGGCCGCGCCCACGTGGCGGGTGATGAAGGGGTCGAGCACGCCGTCGCTGAAGATGGCTTCCAGCCACAGGCGCGACTGCATGCGCCGCTGGCTGTAGATGGCGGCCAGTTGCGCTTCCACCGGCTGGCCCAGGATCTCGAAGCGCAGGCGGTCGCCGACCTGCAGGCCCAGTTGATCGGCCTCGCGGTCTTCCATCGCCACCAGCGGCTCGCCGCGGTGGTCGGCCGGCCACCAGGCGCCGCGGTCGATGACCACGTCGTCGAAGTTGCCGCTGCGGTCGCTGAGCTTGTGCTCATCGCGCGATTCGCGGTTGCGCTCGCTGTCGCCGCTTTCGCGCAAGGCCTCGCCGTTGACGGCGAGCAGGCGGCCCAGCACCAGCGGCGCGGTTTTCACGCCCTGCAGGCCGGGCGAGGCCTGCAGCGTCTCGCGCAGCAGCGGGATCTGGTCGGTCTGCACGTCGTAGAACACCAGGGCCGGCGCCTGCGCGGGCACGGTGTCGTTCACGGTGCGCAGCAGCGTGACCACCACCAGGGTGCAGGCCACCAGCAGAGTGAGCGCCGAGCCCAGCGAGAGCAGGGCGGTGCGCAGCGGCGACTGCGGCTGCTGCAGGCCCGCCAGCGCCAGTTGCAGCGGCAGGGGCAATGCGCGGTGGTGCTGCAGCCGAGCGGCCACGCGGCGCAGGCCGCGCGTGGCGCCGTCCAGCACCGCCAGCACGGCGGCGGTGGCGGCCACAAAGACCAGGCCAAAGCGCGGGTCGGGCAGGGTGGCCACCAGCAGCGCCAGCGTCAGCACCGCGGCGCCCAGGGTGGCCCGGCGTGCCCAGCGCGGCACGGACAGCGTGGCGCCCTCGGTGCCGCGGAACAGCACGGCCGGCGAGACCGACAGCGCACGCCCCAGCGCCGGCAGCGAAAACGCCAGCGCGGTGAGCACGCCAAACAGCAGCGCCACCAGCGCGGGCTGCCACAGCCCGCCGAGCAGGAAGGCCAAGGGCAGCTTGTCCGCCGCCAGCTGCGCACCGGCCAGCGCCAGCCCCAGCCCGATGGCCACGCCCACCGCGCTGGCCAGCAGCGCGAGCAGCCCGATCTGCAGCAGCACGAAAGCCGCCAGCCGCCGGTCGCGCAGGCCCAGCGCGCGCAGCGTGGCCAGGCCGGTGAGCTTGCCCTGCAGGTAGGCCTGCACGCTGTTGAACACGCCCAGGCCGCCGATGAACAGGGCCGAGAAGCCGATCAGCAGCAGGCCCGAGCCGATCTGGCCCAGCACCTCGGCCATGCGGTCGCTGCGCTCGTCGAAGCTGCGCACCTCGGCGTCCAGCGCCGGAAAGGCCGCAAGGAAAGCGTCCCGCCAGGCGGGTGCCGCTTCGCTGGTGCGCACGCGGTACTGGTATTCGACGCGGCTGAGCGGCTGCACCAGGCCGGTGGCCATGAGCGCGCCCTCGGCCACCAGCACCGGCGCGGCGCCCCAGTCGGCGCGCAGGCTGCGGTCGGGCTGGCGCACGATGAGGGCGCGCACGGTGAGCTGCAGGTCGCCGATGTCGACACGGTCGCCGGGTTTCAGACCCAGGCGGGTGGCGAGCGAGGCGTCGATGGCCGCGCCCCATTGCGCGTCCTGTTGGCCGTCGCGTTGCGTCAGCGCGTCGGCCAGCGTGCCGGCCGGCTGCAGCGCCACCGTGCCAACCAGCGGGTAGGCGCCGTCGGCGCTCATCAGCTCGATGAGCTGCGCGCGGCCGGCTTCGGTGCGCAGCATGGTGCGCAGCTCGATCACGCGGGAGACGGTGCCGCGCGCCTGCATCCAGGCCAGCGCGTCGGCCGGCAGCGGCGTGGGCGATTCCACCTCCACGTCGCCACCGAACAGCAGGCGCGCGTCGTGGCGCAGCGCGTCGGCCACCTGGCGGTACAGGCCGCCGCCCGCGGCCACCAGCGACACGCCCAGCACCAGGCAGGCGACGAAGATCCACAGCCGCCGGCCGCTGGCGCGCAGGTCGCGCCAGGCCAGGTCAAGCAGGAAGGGCATGGGCGCTCTCCGGCTGGCGGGGCATGGGCGCTTCGAGGGGCGTCTCGTGCAACTGCCCGTCGTGCAGGCGCAGCACGCGGTCGCAGCGGGCGGCAAAGTCCAGGTCGTGCGTGACCAGCACCAGGGTGGTGCCCAGCTCGCGGTTGAGGCTGAACAGCAGCTCGCGCACCGACTCGGCGGTCTGGTCGTCGAGGTTGCCGGTGGGCTCGTCGGCCAGCAGCAGCTGCGGCCGGTGCACCAGGGCGCGGGCAATGGCCACGCGTTGTTGCTCGCCACCCGAGAGTTGCGACGGCCGGTGGTGCAGCCGGTCGCCCAGGCCGACGCGGCGCAGCATGTCGGCTGCGGCCTCGCGCGCGCCGCTGGCACCGGCCATCTGCAGCGGCAGGGCGGCGTTGTCCAGCGCGCTCAGGCTGGGCAGCAGGTGGAAGCTCTGGAACACGATGCCGATGCGCTCGCGCCGCAGGTCGGCCAGGCCGTCGCTGTCCAGGCTGGCCAGGTCGGTGCCGGCGATGCGGATGCTGCCGGCCGCCGGCCGCTCCAGGCCACTGAGCAGCAACAGCAGCGATGTCTTGCCCGAGCCCGACGGCCCGGCGATGGCCACGCGCGTGCCGGCGGCGATGCGCAGCTGCACGTCGCGCAGCACCGTCACCTGACGGGGGCCGAGGTCGTAGTGCATGGACAGGCCGTCGGCCTCGATCAGGTGGGGGGTGGATTGGGGCATGGGCGGTGTGAGGGGCAACGGGCGATCAAGTTCCCGGCCGCGCGGCACCGCTCCGTTCAGCGCGGACGACGCGGGCGGTGCGGCCGGCGTTCGCGTTGGGCGCCTGCGGTCTTAGTGTCTGGCGCGCCTTCGCGGCCGAAGGCCAGCGATTCGCGCACCGCATCGGCGTCGTTGCCGGTCGTCCCGCCCGCGGCTTTTTCCAGCTGCGCCAGCATGCGGGCGATGCGGTCGGCCACGCTTTCGTTGCTGAGCTTCTCGCGCAGGCGTTCGATCATCAGCGGGAAGGCGAACGGGGTCGCGCGTTCCAGCGGCTTGAGCACCAGCGCCTGCCGCGCCATGCGGTGCAGGGCCTGGCGCAGGCGGCCGATCTCCAGCTCCTGCGCCAGCAGTTCGGCCTCGGCCTGCTGCAGCAGGCGGTTGCCGGGGTCGTACTTGCGGAAGACTTCCCAGAAAAGGCTGCTGGAGGCCTGCAGCTGCCGGCTGCTGCGCTTTTCGCCCGGGTGGCCCTGAAAGATCAGACCCGAGACGCGCGCGATTTCGCGGAAGCGCCGCTGCGCCAGTTCGCTGGCGTTCAGGCTCTGCAGGATCTCGCTGAGCAACCGGGCTTCGTCGGTCTGCTCCTTCAGCAGCTCGGGCAGCAGCGACGGCCAGTCAATGTCTGTCGCGCTCAGCAGTTCGAAGCCGTAGTCGTTGACCGCGATGGAGAAGGTGTTGGGCGCCCACTGCGCCACGCGCCAGGCGATCAGGTTCGCCAGGCCCAGGTGCGCGTGCCGGCCGGCGAAGGGGTAGAGGAAGAGGTGCGTGCCTTCGCGCGAGTGCATCACCTCGGCCAGCAGGGTCTCGGGCGAGGGCAGGGCCGACCACTGTGCCTGCAAGTCCAGCAACGGTTTGGCCGCCTGCAGTTCGGGGTCGTCGTGGTCGCCGGCCTGCACCCGCGCCAGCTGCGCCACCACCGCGTCGGCCAGCGTGGTCGAGAGCGGCATCTTGCCGCCGTTCCAGCGTGGCACGGCGGGCTTGCGGCCGGTCGCGCGTTTGACCCAGGCGGTCATGTCGTGGATGCGCACCAGCTCCAGCAGGCGCCCGCCGAAGGTAAAGCAGTCGCCGGGTTTCAGGCGTGCGGCAAAGCTCTCTTCGACATTGCCGATCTTGCTGCCGCCCACGTACTGCACCGCCATACTCGCGTCGCTGACGATGGTGCCGATGTTCATGCGGTGGCGCCGCGCCAGCCGCGCGTCCGGCACGCGCCAGACGCCGTGTTGATCGGCCACCACGCGGTGGTAGTCCGGGTAGGCGGCGAGCGAGGCGCCGCCCTGCGAAACGAAGTCCAGGCACCAGCGCCAGTGCTCGTCGGGCAGCTCGGCGTAGGCGGCGGTGGTTCCGATTTCCACCAGCAGTTCGTCGGGCCTGAAGCCGCCGCCCAGCGCGACGGTCACCAGGTGCTGCACCAGCACGTCCAGCGGCTGCTTCGGCGTTTCACGCGCCTCGATCAACCCGGTCTTCACGGCGGCGCGCGCCGCCGCGCCTTCCACCAGCTCCAGGCTGTGCGTGGGCACGATGCTCACGCGCGAGGGCCGGCCCGGCGCGTGACCCGAGCGACCCGCGCGCTGCAGCAGCCGCGCAATGCCCTTGGGCGAACCGATCGGCAGCACGCGCTCCACCGGCAGGAAGTCCACGCCCAGGTCCAGGCTGCTGGTGCAGACCACGGCGCGCAGCTCGCCGGCCTTCAGCCCGGCCTCCACCCACTCGCGCACCGAACGGTCCAGCGAGCCGTGGTGCAGCGCGATCAGGCCCGCCCACTCGGGTTTGGCATCGAGCAGCGCCTGGTACCAGATCTCGGCCTGCGAGCGCGTGTTGGTGAACACCAGCGTGCTGCCGCTGGTGGCGATCTC
>NZ_JBPCSJ010000218.1:0-3208 GCF_051007235.1 Hydrogenophaga sp.
ACTACGGCCTGCCGGCCTTCAACGTCAACAACATGGAGCAGGTGCAGGCCATCATGCAGGCGGCACACCAGGTGAACAGCCCGGTCATCCTGCAAGGCTCGGCGGGGGCTCGTTCCTATGCGGGCGAGCCCTTCCTGCGCCATCTCATCTCGGCCGCGATCGAGATGTACCCGCACATCCCCGTCTGCATGCACCAGGACCATGGCGCAGCGCCCGCCATCTGCTTCCGCTCCATCCAGTCGGGTTTCTCCTCGGTGATGATGGACGGCAGCCTGCTGGCCGACGGCAAGACCCCGTCGAGCTACGAGTACAACGTCAACACCACCAAGCAGGTGGTGGACCTGGCCCACGCCTGCGGCGTCTCGGTCGAAGGTGAACTCGGTTGCCTGGGCTCGCTGGAAACCGGCAAGGCCGGCGAAGAAGACGGCCACGGCGCCGAAGGCGAGATGGACCATTCCATGCTGCTGACCGACCCCGACGAGGCGGCCGACTTCGTGAGCAAGACCCAGGTGGACGCGCTGGCGATCGCCATTGGCACCAGCCACGGCGCCTACAAGTTCAGCAGCAAGCCCAGCGGCAAGGTGCTGCGCATCGACCGCGTGAAAGAGATCCACCAGCGCATTCCCAACGTGCACCTGGTGATGCATGGCAGCTCCAGCGTGCCGGAAGACTGGCTGGCGATCATCAACCAGTACGGCGGCGACATGGGCGTGACCTACGGCGTGCCGGTGGAAGAGATCGTCGAAGGCATCAAGAACGGCGTGCGCAAGGTCAACATCGACACCGACCTGCGCATGGCCAGCACCGGCGCCATCCGCAAGCACCTGGCCGAAGACCGCAAGAACTTCGACCCGCGCAAGTTCTACAAGGAAGCCACCACGGCGATGCAGGCGATCTGTGCGGCGCGCTACGAGGCCTTCGGTGCCGCGGGCATGGCCAGCAAGATCACCCAGGTGCACAGCCTGGAGACCATGCAGAAGCGCTACGACAAGGGCGAGCTGGTGGCGCGGGTCGCCTGAGCAGTAACCTGAAGGACAAGCGCGCGGGCGGTCGCTGCGCTAGATTGCGCGGATGAACCGCCCACTGCACGCCGACCCGTCCGCCATCGATTCGCGCCAGGCCGCCTGGCGCCTGCTGGTGGCGATGGGCCTGGTGGTGCTGGGCAACAGCAGCATGTACGTGGTGTCGGTGGTGCTGCCCACGGTGCAGCGCGAGTTCGGCATCGACCGCGCCAGCGCTTCGCTGCCCTACACCTTCATGATGATCTGCCTGGGCATCGGCGGCATCTGGACCGGCCGCATGGCCGACCGGCACGGTTTGATGAAAGTGCTCTGGGTGGGCGCGCTGGCGGTGGCGGGTGGCTTTCTCTGGGCTGCGCACTCGGGCAGCATCTGGACCTTTGGTCTCGCCCACGGCCTGCTGGGCCTGCTGGGCGGCGCTTCCACCTTTGCGCCACTGCTGGCCGACACCTCACAGTGGTGGAACCGCCGGCGCGGCATCGCGGTGGCGATCTGCGCCAGCGGCAACTACATCGCCGGCGCGATCTGGCCGCCGCTGGTGCAGCACGGCATCGAGACCATCGGCTGGCGGCCCACGTACACCATCATGGGCCTGGTCTGCGGCGCGGGCATGCTGGCGCTGTCGGGCCTGATGCGCCAGCGCCCGCCGCTGGCGCCGCCGGTGCCCGTGGCGGCTGCGGGTGCCGCACCCGTCGCCGACCGCAGCCGCCCCTTTGGCCTCATTCCGTCCAGCGCACAGTGGCTGCTGTGCGTGGCGGGTGTGGGTTGCTGCGTGGCGATGTCGATGCCGCAGGTGCACATCGTGGCGTATTGCACCGACCTCGGTTATGGCGCCGCGCGCGGCGCCGAGATGCTGTCGCTGATGCTGGCCAGCGGCATCGTCAGCCGGCTCGTCTCGGGCTTCATCTGCGACCGCATTGGTGGCATCCGCACGCTGCTGCTGGGCTCGGCGCTGCAGGGTGTGGCGTTGCTGCTGTTCCTGCCGTTCGACGGCATGGTGCCCCTGTACGTGGTCTCGGCCATGTTCGGTCTGTTCCAGGGCGGCATCGTGCCGTCCTACGCCATCATCGTGCGCGAACACTTCCCGCTGCAGGAAGTGGGCGCACGGGTCGGCGCGGTCATCATGGCCACCCTGATCGGCATGGCGCTGGGCGGCTGGCTCTCGGGCTGGATCTTCGACATGACCGGCAGCTACCACGCCGCCTTCATCAATGGCATCGCCTGGAACCTGCTGAACCTGGCCATTGCCGGCTGGCTGTACCGGCGGTTACGCATGAGCAAGTCTGACGACCACCGGTAGAGCAGCAGGCGCGAGATGCCTGTTTCGAGGATGCGGTGGAACCGGCTCCGCCGGGCCACACGCATCGCCCCTTGGGGGGTGACGCGCGCAAGCGCGGCGCGGGGGGTACCTTATTTTCCGCTGACGTACTCCGCCACCGCGGCCATCTCCAGCTCCGTCATCTTCTGCACCACCACGTGCATCACCGCGTTGTCGTTGGTGCGCTCGCGTTTGTTGAACGACTTGAGCTGGGTGTGGATGTAGCCCGAGAACTGGCCCGCCAGCCGCGGCAGGTTGGCCGCCCCCTGGGCCGTGGTGCCGTGGCAGCTCACGCAGGCGGGCACGCCGCTGAACTTGTTGCCGTTGTGAAAGATGTACTGCCCCATGGCCGCCAGCTGCGGCTCCTTGGGCTCCTCGCGCGGCAAGGACATCTTTTCGTAGTACCGGCCCAGCGCCAGCATCTCGTCGGGCGTGAGCTTGCTCACCATCTCGGCCATGGCGGTGCTCTGGCGGGCGCCGCTCTTGAACGCGCCCAGCTGCTTGGCGATGTACTCGGCGTGCTGACCCGCCAGGCGCGGGAAGATTTCGCTGGTGGACTCGCCGTTCATGCCGTGGCACAGGAAGCAGGAGCCGCCGGCGATCTTCTTGGCCCGCGCCTCGTCGGCCTGGGCCCAGGCACCGGATGCGCCGAACAGAAGCACCACGCCCAGCGCGGCAACGGTACAGGATGGCTTGCGATTCATGACTTTCACTCTTTTGGCCGTACCGGAGCGTGGCCCACAACACATGAAGTAACGCCGTTCAGCGGCAGCCGCGGAACCGGCTTCGCCGGGCCGCTGGCTGCTCCCCCCTTCAGGGGGGTGACGCAGCATGCGGCGCGGGGGGTCAAGCCAATGTATCGGCCCAGATG
>NZ_JBPCSJ010000219.1:0-6706 GCF_051007235.1 Hydrogenophaga sp.
GGGGCAGGACCGTGTGCTCGGCCCGCGGCTGGCCGCCTGGCCGCGTGTGCCCGCCACGGTGCTGCTGGCGGTGTGCACCGCGGTGGTCATGGAACTGCTGCTGTCCTGCGTGGTCACGCTAAGCAATCACGGCCTGGGTGCCGGCTTCCCCGCGCAGTGGGCGGCGGCGTTCGTGCGTTCCCTGCCGGCGGGTTTTGCCATCGGGCTGCTGATGGGCTTTGTCATCAAGCCGCGCCTGGCGCGCTGGATGGCCGCGGCATGAGCGCAGCCCAGCCCATGGCCAGCCGCGTCCAGCGCGTGCGCCACGAACTCAAGCGCCGCGCGCTGCGGGTAGTGTGTGCACAGAGACTCAGTCCGCTGGTGCGCCGCGTCACCTTCGGTGGGGACGATCTGGCCGACTTCGTCAGCCTGTTGTTCGACGACCACGTCAAGCTCTTCGTGCCGGCCACCGACGGGGCCGACCCGGTGGCGCGCGACTACACGCCGCGGCGCTTCGACCCCGTGGCGCGTGAACTGAGCATCGACTTCTGCCTGCACGGCGATGGCCCGGCGGCCCGCTGGGCCCAGCAGGCGCAGCCCGGGCAGGCGGTGACGATCGGCGGGCCGCGTGGCTCGTTCATCGTGCCGCCCGACCTGGACTGGCACCTGCTGGTGGGCGATGCGAGTGCGCTGCCGGCCGTGGCGAGGCGGTTGGAGGAACTGCCCGCACACGCCACGGTGTTCGCCATCGTGCAGATGCCGCACGCTGCCGATCGCGTGACACTTAACCATACCGCCGGCCACCAGCCGCTGTGGGTGGACGACCTGGCCCAGTGCCTGGACGCACTGCGCGCCTTGCCGCCGCTGCTGGGCGAGGGCTTTGCCTGGTGTGCTGGCGAAGCGGCCGACATGGTGGCCGTGCGGCGTGTGTTGCTGTAAGAAAAGGTGCTGGACCGCCGGGCGGTGCGCGCGGCCGCGTACTGGAAGCGCGGCGCACAAGCCCACCACGAGCATCTGGACGAATGAGGCGTTGACACGCCTGCTGCACATCTGCCAGGGCCTGCGCAATGCAACCGTCGCTTCTGCGGGTTGCCAGGGGTGGTACCACCAACAGGAATCGAACCTGTATCTAGCGCTTAGGAGGCGCTCGTTCTATCCATTGAACTATGGCGGCGGGTGGAGCGAGCCCGGATTGTAAGTGCGCCTTTTTCGGATGCAGCAGAGCGCTGGGGCTCCATCCCTCTAGTCGTAGTGCAGCGTGAAGATCAGGTCCAGCGCGTTCTCTTCGCCCGCGCGCGCCCGCAGTGTCAGGCGGCGCGAGACGTCGTAGAACATCGAGACCGTGCCCATCGCGCCGCCCAGGCCGGTTTCGTAGCTCAGGTACAGCTGGTTGGAGATGCGTTTGCCCAGCGTCACCGCGGCGGCGCTGGTGCTGCCGTCGGCGTTGGTGGCTTCGCCGCGGTACGAGATTTCGTCCAGCCCCAGCGCCTGCGCCAGGCCGCCGTTGAGCGCGCCGTCGTTGCCGGCCAGCAGGGCCAGGGCGGCCTGTTGCAGCACGGCGGCTTCGGCGCCGGCGCCGGTGGCCGGGCGGCCCAGCACCAGCCAGGCGAGCTTTTCGCTGTCGGGCAGGTCGGGCGTGGCCACCAGGCGCACGCGCGGCGCCTGCGCGCTGCCGTTGATCTGCACGCCCACGCGCTGTTCGGTGTTGCGCCCCATGGGCCGGATGGCCAGGATGTCCAGCGCCGGGTCGTCGTAAGGCCCGTTGAAGACCAGCTCGCCGTTCTCGATGGTCAGCTGCTGGCCGTAGGCGCGGTAGCTGCCGCTGGCGGTGCGCACCTCGCCAAAGACGCGTGGCGCGGGCAGCGCCACGGTGCTGCGCAGGTTGAGCTGGCCGGTCAGTCGTGCCTGGAGGCCGCGCCCGCGCACGTCGAATTGCGGCCCCAGGTCGAGCTGCACCGACACGTCGGGCTGCACCTGCGCCACGGTGCTGGTGACGGCCTGCAGGTTGCGGCCGCCGCGCACCACCACGTCGGTGCTGAGTGTCGGGGTGGTCTCGTCGGGCAGCACGAACAGGGCCGAGTCGGCCTTGAGCTGGCCGCGGATGTTGAGCTGGGCGCCGGCCAGCTGCGCCGCCACCTGGCCCGAGAGCGTCAGGCGCCGGTCGGCGCGGTTGGACACGCGCAGCTGGTTGGCGCGCAGCTGCAGGTCGATCAGGGGCTGGCGGCGCCCGTCCACCAGGCGCCATTGGGCCTGGCCGGTGGCGCTGAGCGCGCCGCCCAGCGGGCCCTGGAGGTCGAAGCGGTTGATGGTCAGGCGCTCGCCGTCGAGGCTGGCGCGCAGCTGGCCCTGGGTGAATTCGAAGCCGTCGACCACCGAGCGCAGGGCCAGCTGGTCGGCCTGCAGGGTGCCGCGCCAGTTGGGCTGGGCGCGCGTGCCGCCCAGGGTGGCGTCGGCCTGCAGGGTGCCGCGCATGCGCCAGCCCGGCGGCGCCAGGGTCGACCACACGCCCACCTGCGGCAACCGGGCGCTGAGGGTGCCGCTCAGCGGTGCGCTAGCGGGCCACCAGCGGTCGATCAGGGCGCCGTCGGTTGCCGGGGTGCTGGCCAGTTCGGTGCCCAGGTCGGCGCTGGCCTGGCCCAGGCGTTCGCTGTCCCAGCGCAGGCGGGCCGTCACGCTGCGGCCCTGGGCGCCGAGGTTCAGGCTGGCGCTGCGGATGCCGGCCGGCAGGCGCTGAGCGTTGCCGGCGGGGGCGCTGGCAGCGTCGGTCTCGGCCAGCAGGATCAGGTCGCCGCTGCGGCGCTGCAGCTGGGCGCTCAGGCGCAGCGGATCGTTGCCTTGCAGGGGCAGCAGCAGGTCCCAGTCGCCGTCGAACACCAGGTCACCGCCCAGCCCCGCGCGTGTGACCGGCCCGGAGGCGTTGCTCTCGGCGCGCGCCAGCTGGTCCATCCACGACAGGGGCAGCCCGCCCAGGCGGCCGCGGGTCTGCAGCGCGCCGGCCTGCCAGGCCAGCTGGTCCCAGGCCAGGGTGACGGGCGCGAGCGCCGTGCCCGCCGCACCACCGCGCTGGGTGGGTTGCAGCTGCCACTGGGCCGGGCCGCTCTGCAGGGCCAGGCCTGCGGGCGTCTGGCGCCAGCTGACCGTGGCGGCCTGCAGGCTGCGCAGGGACCAGTCCACCACGCGGGCCGGTTGCCGGGCGTCGCTGGCGCGCAGGTTGAAGGGGTCCAGGCTCAGGCGGCCGGGTTCGCCGCCCGGGCCGGGCAGGGGCCACAGGTGCTGCGCGCGGCCCTGGGTCTGCAGCGCGACGCTCCAGGGGCCTTGCGACGCGTCGCCGCGCAGCTGCATGGCCAGGTCGGCCAGGCGGCCACTGGCCTGGAGTTGCACGCCGCGCAGCGCCCAGCCGGGCGTGGTCACTGTGGGGCTACCGGTGCTGGTCTGGCTGGGGCTGCCCAGTTGCGGCACGTCCAGCGTGGCCTGCAGTTGCAGGGGCACGGCAGTGCGCGCGCCGCTGCGGGGCGCGGGGTAGCCCAGTTCGGCCAGACCGCCGCGCCACTGGGCCTGCAGGCTGGCCTGACCGGTCAGGCGCAGGTCGCGCAGGGCGGGGCGCTGCGCCAGCGCGTCGCGCAGACGCGGGCCCAGCACCGGCAGATCTTGCAGACCGCGCGCCCAGTCCAGCAGGGTGTCGACCGCGTCCACGCGCAGGTTCAGGTCGCCCTGGCCGTCGGCGTGGGCCAGGGTGCCGGCCCAGCGGCCCTGGGCGCCGGGCAGTTGCAGCGTGGTGCTGCCGTTGAAGGTGGAGGCGGTCAGGTCCACCGTGCCTTGGGCGGTCAGGCGGGCCTGGGCGGCGTCGAGCAGGGCATCGTCCAGCCGCAGCGTGCCGCCGTCCTGTGGGCCGGTGCCGGCCTGCCACTGGCCTTGCAGTCGCAGCTCGCGCAGGCGCAGGCCGGCGGTGGCGGCGGGGGCCGGCACACCGCGCGCCGGTTGCAGCTGCGCGTCCAGGTCGATGGTGCCGGTCTGGGTGGGGTGCTGGCGCGCGCTGGCGCTCAGGTCCAGCGCGGCCGCGGCCAGCGGGCTCCACAGCTGGGCCGGATTCAGCGCGCTGGCCTGCAGCTGGCCCTGCCACTGCGCCGGGGCGCCGGCGCCCGCGGGCTGGAAGCGGCCGCTGCCCTGCAGCTGCGCGCGGCCCAGTGCCGCCTGCAGCCGGGGCACGCTCCATGCCGCGCCCGGGTGTTCGATCGTGGCCTGCAGGCGGTCCAGCGGCAGGCGTTGCCGGTCCCAGGGGCCGCTGGCGCCGTTGCGCAGGTCCACCGTCGCGCGCCAGGCGCCGCCGTCGGGCGAGGCCTGCACCGTGCCCGACAGGGCGGTCACGGGCGCCCGCGGCCAGAGCGTGGCCAGGTCCAACTGGTGGGCGCGGGCGTCCACCGTGTGCAGGGGCTGCGGCGCCCAGGGGTGCACGCGGGCGCTGGCCACCAGGGTGGGCGTGCCTGGCCCGGTGTTGCGGTCGTGCACCTGGGCGTTGAGGTCGAGCGTGGCGCTCTGGCCGGCCAGGGTGCCGCTGGCGCCGGCCGTGGCCTGCAGGCTGAGGCTGTTGCCGCCGGGCACGGTGGTGAGCACATCGCCCTGGGCCGAGGCGTGCAGCGGCATGGGGGCCTGCGCGCCCAGCACGGCCTGCAGTTGGTAGCGGCCCTGGGCCAGCGTCAGCGCGTCGATGCGCAGGTGGTGTGCGTCCTGCACACCGCTGTGCTGCGCACCCCAGGCGCTGCGGTCGGCCGCGTCGGCCGGGCCGTAGCGGTAGTGGCCGCGCGCGCCGTCCAGGGCCAGGGTCTGCCGGCCTTCAATGCGCAGGTGGTCCACCGACCAGGGCAGGTCCACCGCCAGCGGCAGCACCAGGGTGGTCAGGGGCTGGCTGGGCGTCGGTTCCCGGGTGTCGGTCACCTGCACGCTGTCCAGATGCAGGGTGTCGATCTGCAGGCCGCGGCCGAGCAGGGCGTCGGTCAGCTGGTCGGCGGTCCACCGCAGGCGCAGGCCTTGCAGCTGCACGTCCAGACCCGGGCGGGTCCAGCGCAGCTGCTGCACCTGGCCGCCCTGGCGCAGGCTGCCCTGGGCGCCGCTGGCCTGCAGCTGGCCGCGCGGGCTGCTGGCATCGTCCACCCAGGCCTGGGCCCAGCCCAGCGCACGGGCCAGCGAGCCCTCGCTGCCCGACCAGACCCAGCCCGCCACACCCCCGGCCAGCAGCAGGGCCAGCGCAGCGCCGGGCAGCCAGTGGCCGATCCAGCCGATCCCGCGAAGCGTGTGCCCCACCGCCCGCACCCAGCCACGGGGGGCGGCGGGCGAGGTCTTGGCGTCGGGGGCTGCGGGCGTGTCGTGCTCGGCCATCAGAAAACGAAGCCGACGTTGAAGTGCAGCCGCCAGGCGCGCGGTTGCACGCCGTAGGCCAGGTCCAGCCGCAACGGGCCGACCGGGCTGTTGTAGCGCACACCGGCGCCCACGCCCCAGCGGGCCTTGAGGTCACCGATTTTCTCGGCCACCGACCCGCCATCGACGAACAACGCCGCTTCCCAGGGCGTGCGCTGGCCGTTGCGCCAGAGGGGCACCTGCCATTCCGCGCTGCCCACCGTCATGTAGCGGCCGGGCGAGACGCCGCCGTCGGCCTGCGCCACGCCAATGTCGCGCAGCGCGTAGCCGCGCACGCTGGTGTCGCCACCGGTCAGGAAGAGCTGGGTCTCGGGCACCGGGGTGTCGGCCTTGGCCCACACGGCGCCGGCCTCCACCCGCAGTGCAAGCCGTCCCCAGCGGCTGCTGGTGGCTTCGGGGGCGCGGGCGGTGCCCAGCGGGGCGCGTTCGTCGGCCAGGGGCCACGCGCTGCCCACCGGCCAGTAACCCAGCCAGCGACCCACTGTACGGCCAAAGGGTCGGCGGTCGCCCACCAGGGTGTAGCCGGCGCCCAGCTCCAGGCCCAGGCCATAGCCCCGCTGCGGGAACGGTGTGTTGTCAAAGCGCCGGCGCGTCCAGGCGTAGTTGGCGGTCAGCGAGGCCTCGGCCGCATCGGTGCCCAGGCTCCTGAGCACCGCGTTCACCGACCGTGCGCGGTCGACTTGCAGGAAGAAGCTGCGGTCCAGCGCGTCGCTGCTCTGGGCCTGGCCCAGGCGCAGGCGCTGGCTGGTGGTGGTGTCAAAGCCGTCGATCTGGCGCGCCGCCAGCGCGCTGGTGATCCAGTGCCAGCCTTTGTCGTCGACCGGCGCGCTCCATTCGGTGGAGAGTTGCTGGTCGTCGCGTTCGATCTGCAGCTTGCTCACCGCCCGCCAGCCGATGCCGGGCACGCGGTGGTGCGTGTGTTCGACGGACAGGCGCGCACCGCTGTCGGTGCTGCCGCCGATGCCCAGCACCAGCTTCTGGCGCTGCGCCTCGCGCAGCTGCACCACCACCGGTGCGGTGGTCTGGTCGACACCGGGGTCGACCGACACGTAGACCGATTCGAAATAGCCGGTGTCGGCGATGCGCTGCTGCGCGTCCTGCAGGCGGGCCAGGTCGTAATCGCTGCCGGGGGTGATGCCGCTCAGCCGCACCAGGCGTTCGACCACCGCGGTGTCGAAGCGCTGCGCGCCTTCGATCCGCACCTCGCCGATGCGCAGCGGCGCGCCGGAGTCCAGTTCCAGCGCCAGGCGCACGCTGTGGTCGCTGGTGTCCACGTCGGCCAGGCTGTTGTAGAGCCGTCCGGCCGGGTAGCGCT
>NZ_JBPCSJ010000220.1:0-13342 GCF_051007235.1 Hydrogenophaga sp.
GGTCAGGTCCATCGGCTGGAATGTGCGTTGCACGGTCTTCACGTCGCGGTGCATCTTGGGCGGCTTGCCCAGCAGCACGTCCATCGGCATGTCGACCGGGCGAATCGGAGCCCCCACGCTCCCCACTTCGTATGGTTCGCTGCCCCCCGAGGGGGCTGTGCTTGCTTGGGGCGGCCCGGCTCGGCGCACGTCGCCCTCATCCACCAGCGACAGGTGACGCTCTTCGGTGGCCACGCCGACGACCGAGAACGGGCAACGCTCGCGCTCGCAGAAAGCCTTGAACTGCTCCAGAGACTCGGGCGCGATGGCCAGCACATAACGCTCCTGGCTCTCGTTGCACCAGATTTCCTTGGGCGCGAGGCCGCTCTCTTCCAGCGGCACAGCGCGCAGGTCGAAACGCGCACCACGACCGGCGTCGTTCACCAGCTCGGGGAAGGCGTTGGACAGGCCGCCCGCGCCCACGTCGTGGATGAACAGCACGGGGTTCTTTTCGCCCTGCGCCCAGCAGTGGTTGATGACTTCCTGCGCGCGGCGCTCGATTTCCGGGTTGCCGCGCTGCACGCTGTCAAAGTCCAGCGAAGCGGCGTTGGTGCCGGTGGCCATGGAGCTGGCGGCGCCGCCGCCCATGCCGATCTTCATGCCCGGGCCACCGAGCTGGATCAGCAGCGTGCCGGCCGGGAAGTCGATCTTTTTCGTCTGCGTCGCGTCGATCTGGCCCAGGCCGCCCGCAATCATGATGGGCTTGTGGTAACCGCGGGTCACGCCGCCCACGTCCTGCTCGTACTCGCGGAAGTAACCCAGCAGGTTCGGACGGCCGAACTCGTTGTTGAACGCCGCCCCGCCCAGCGGGCCTTCGGTCATGATCTGCAGGGGGCTGGCGATGTGCTCGGGCTTGCCGCCCGGCTGGTCGGAGAGGCCACCCCAGAGTTTGGAGACGGTGAAGCCGGTCAGGCCGGCCTTGGGCTTGGAGCCGCGGCCGGTCGCGCCCTCGTCGCGGATCTCGCCGCCCGCGCCGGTGGAGGCGCCGGGGAACGGGGAAATCGCGGTCGGGTGGTTGTGGGTTTCCACCTTCATCAGGATGTGGTGGGTCGCGGCTTCGGCCTGGTACGCGGGCGATGCGTTCACATCGGCGCGGGCGACGAAGCGCTCCAGCTGGTGGCCTTTCATGATGGACGCGTTGTCCGAGTACGCCACGATGGTGTGCTGCGGACTCGTCTGGTGCGTGTGGCGGATCATGCCGAACAGGCTCTTGTCCTGCGCCACGCCGTCGATGGTGAACTGCGCGTTGAAGATCTTGTGGCGGCAGTGTTCGCTGTTGGCCTGCGCGAACATCATCAGCTCGACGTCGGTCGGGTTGCGCTTCAGGCCGTTGAAGGCGTTGACCAGGTAGTCGATCTCGTCATCGGCCAGGGCCAGGCCCCAGTCGGTGTTGGCTTTTTCCAGCGCTTTCCTGCCCATTTCAGGGCCACCGCTCAGCACATCCACGTGCTCCATGGTCGCCGGGTGCAGTTCGGTGAACAAGGCTTCGGCCTGGCCGCGCTCGGTGGTCACGGCCTCGGTCATGCGGTCGTGCAGCAGGTCGGCCACGGCGCGCAACTGGTCTTCGCTCAGGCTGGCCTTGCCCAGCAGGCCGCTTTTGAGGCCGATGCGGAACTCGACCAGGCGCTCGACCCGGTGCAACGTCAGGCCGCAGTTGTGCGCGATGTCGGTGGCCTTGGAGGCCCAGGGCGAGACGGTGCCCAGGCGGGGCAGTACGTACAGCGCGGGTGCGCCGGCTTTTTCAGCGGCCACGAAGGCCTCGGTCGCCGGCTCGCCGTAGGTCATCAGCTGGCCCAGGCGCTCCACCGTGGCGGCATCGGGCGCGGCGTCGAACGAGGCCAGGTGCACGAAGCGGGCGCTCAGGCCGGTGATCTTGTCGGACACCGCTTGCAGGCGGGGCAGGAGTTGCTGGACTTTGAAGTCGCTGACGGCGTTGCCGCCATCAAAAAAGCGCAGGTGCAGGGTCACGGTGGGTGGCCTTGGGACGGGTTGAGGCTGCGGGGCGCTGGACGGCCCGGAGGGATGGGGGAAACCCGGAATTTTACCCGCGGCGTCTGTGCCGGCATGGCCCGCCGCGGCGCTGTGTGCGGGGGGCGATGGGATAATCCGGCTCCATGAGCATCACCATCAAAGACGAAGCCGGCATTGCGGGCATGCGCGAGGCCTGCCGCCTGGCCTCCGAAGTGCTGGACTACCTGACCCCGTTCATCCAGCCGGGCGTGACCACGCTGGAAATCGACCGCCTCTCGGCCGAGTACATGCAGCAGCAAGGCACGCGCTCGGCCACGGTGGGCTACCAGCCGCCCGGCTACCCGCCCTACCCTGGCCACCTGTGCACGTCCATCAACCACGTGGTCTGCCACGGCATCCCCAACGAGAAGCCGCTCAAGAAGGGCGACATCCTCAACGTGGACGTCACCGTGATCACCCAGGACGGCTGGTACGGCGACAACAGCCGCATGTTCCTCATCGGTGGAGAAGCCGCCGCCAGCGTGCAGGCCCGTCGCCTGTGCCAGGTGACCTTCGAAGCCATGTGGAAGGGCATCGTGCTGGTCAAGCCGGGTGCCCGCCTGGGCGACATTGGTCACGCCATCCAGACCTACGCCGAAGGCAAGGGTTACACCGTGGTGCGCGAGTTCTGCGGCCACGGCATCGGCCAGCGCTTCCATGAAGACCCGCAGGTGCTGCACTACGGCCGCCCCGGCACCATGGAAGAGCTCAAGCCCGGCATGACCTTCACCATCGAACCCATGATCAACGCCGGCAAGCGCGACATCAAGGAGATGGGCGACGGCTGGACCATCGTGACGCGCGACCGCTCGCTCTCGGCCCAGTGGGAACACACGGTGCTGGTCACGCCCACCGGCTACGAGGTGCTGACCCTCTCGGCCGGCAGCCCGCCGGTGCCGGACTTCGTGACCGTCGCCGCCGCGCCGGCCGCGTGAGCCCCTGGCCCCCTCTTCCTCGCTGTCATCAGCCGCCATGGGCGATCTCAATGAACTGAGGCTGCGTTACCGCAGCGACAAGGCCGCCCTGCTCGCCGATCTGGGCGTTCAGGGCTCGTCCACCCGCGGCGTGCGCAGCGCGCTGCAGAAACTCTCGCGCCTGACCGACCAGACCCTGCGCGCTCTGTGGGAACACAGTGGATTCGGCCCTGGCTTTGCGCTGCTGGCCGTGGGTGGCTACGGTCGTGGTGAGCTGTTCCCCAGTTCCGATGTGGACGTGCTGGTGCTGCTGCCCGACGGCGCTTCGCCTGAAACAGATGCGGCGCTCAAGGAGCGGCTGGAAGGTTTCATCGGCGCCTGCTGGGACCTGGGGCTGGAGATCGGCTCCAGCGTGCGCAGCATCGGCGAGTGTGTGGAAGAAGCGTCCAAGGACGTGACGGTCCAGACCTCGCTGCTGGAATGCCGGCTCATCACCGGCGCCAAGGCGCAGTTCAACCTGCTGGTGCAGCGCCTGGCCGAGGCCATGGACCCCAAGGCCTTCTTTGTGGCCAAGACGCTGGAAATGCGACAGCGCCACACCAAGTTCGAGAACACGCCCTACTCGCTCGAACCCAACTGCAAGGAATCGCCCGGCGGGCTGCGCGATCTGCAGATCATCCTGTGGGTGGCCAAGGCCGCCGGCCTGGGCCGCAGCTGGGACGAACTGGCCCGCAAAGGCCTGGCCACGCCGCTGGAGGCGCGCCAGATCAAGGCCAACGAGGCGCTGCTGACGCTGATCCGTGCGCGCCTGCACCTGCTGGCCCACCGGCGCGAAGACCGCCTGGTGTTCGACCTGCAGAACGCGGTGGCCGAGTCCTTCGGCTTCAAGGCCCAGGTGCCCGCCGTCATCACCCCCGGTGGCGCAGACCCGCACCACCCGCCCACGGCCCGCACCGCGCGCCGCGCCAGCGAACAGCTGATGAAGCGCTATTACTGGGCCGCCAAGGCGGTGACCCAGCTCAACCAGATCCTGCTGCTCAACATCGAAGAGCGCCTGAACAGCGACGAACAGGGCCCGCAGCAACTCCGGCCCATCAACGAACGCTTCTTCGACAAGGCCAACATGCTGGAGGTGGCGAGCGACCACCTTTACATCCAGCAGCCGCACGCCATCCTCGAAACCTTTCTGCTGTACCAGACGACGGTGGGCATCAAGGGCCTGTCGGCCCGCACGCTGCGCGCGCTCTACAACGCCCGGCCGGTGATGAACGCGAAGTTCCGTAACGACCCGGTCAACCGCGCCACCTTCCTGCAGATCCTGCAGCAGCCCGAAGGCATCACCCACGCCATGCGGCTGATGAACCAGACCTCGGTGCTGGGCCGCTACCTCTGGGTGTTCCGCCACATCGTGGGCCAGATGCAGCACGACCTGTTCCACGTCTACACGGTGGACCAGCACATCCTGATGGTGCTGCGCAACGTGCGGCGCTTCTTCATCGCCGACCACTCGCACGAATACCCGTTCTGCTCGCAGCTGGCCGCCGGCTGGGACAAGCCCTGGATCTTCTACATCGCGGCGCTGTTCCACGACATCGCCAAGGGCCGCGGTGGCGACCATTCCGACCTGGGTGCCAAGGACGTGCGCAGCTTCTGCCGCCAGCACGGCATTGCCCGCGAAGACGCCAGGCTCATCGAGTTCCTGGTGTCCGAACACCTGACCATGAGCCGGATTGCGCAGAAAGAAGATCTGAGCGACCCGGACGTGATCCACGCCTTTGCCCAGCGCGTGGGCAACGAGCGCTACCTCACGGCGCTCTACCTGCTGACGGTGGCCGACATCCGCGGCACCAGCCCCAAGGTCTGGAACGCCTGGAAGGGCAAGCTGCTGGAAGACCTGTACCGCTACACGCTGCGCACCCTGGGTGGCCGCGCGCCCGACCCGGGGGCCGAGATCGAGGCCCGCAAACGCGAAGCCCTGTCCATGCTGGCCCTGCACGCCCTGCCCCACATGGCGCACAAGGCCTTGTGGGACACGCTGGACGTGAGCTACTTCATGCGCCACCAGGCCGACGAGATCGCCTGGCACACCCGCGTGCTCACGCGCCAACTGGCCCTGAACGCCCGGGCCGCCGCCGGCCAACCCGAAGCGCCGGACGCCGAGCACAACAGCGCTGACGACGCAACGCCGCCGGCCAGCATCGTGCGGGCCCGCCTGTCCACCGAAGGCGAAGGCCTGCAGGTGCTGGTGTACGCGCCCGACCAGAGCGACCTGTTCGCCCGCATCTGCGGCTATTTCGACAACGCGGGTTTCAGCATCCTGGACGCGCGCGTGCACACCACCCGCAGCGGCTGGGCGCTGGACACCTTCCAGGTCGTCACGCCCACGCTGTCCGAGCACTACCGCGAGCTGATCGCCATGGTCGAAAACGACCTGGCCCGCACCATCGACGAACGCGGCCCGCTGCCCACGCCCAGCAAGGGCAGGCTCTCGCGCCGGGTCAAGAGCTTCCCCATCACGCCGCGGGTGGACCTGCGGCCCGACGAAAAAGCCCAGCGCTGGCTGCTGTCCGTCTCGGCCAGCGACCGTGCCGGCCTGCTGTACTGCATCTCGCGCGTGCTGGCCCAGCACCAGATCAGCGTGCAGCTGGCCAAGGTCAGCACCCTGGGCGAGCGGGTGGAAGACACCTTCCTCATCAGCGGCCCGGAACTACAGGTCAACCAGCGGCAGATCCAGATCGAGACCGAGCTGCTGGAAACGCTGGAGGGCTGAGGCCCGCCATCACCCAACCGTCACGGGAAATACGCCATGGACCTCGGACTGCAAGGCAAGCGGGTGCTCATCACCGGTGGCAGCAAAGGCCTGGGCCTGGCCTGCGCCCGGGCGTTCATGGCCGAAGGTGCGCGCGTGGCGCTGGTCTCACGCTCTCAAGACCACCTCGACACGGCCCGTGCGGCGCTGGGTGAGGCCTTCACCTGGGCCGCTGACCTCAGGGATCCGGACGCCGCGGGCCAGATGGTGCACGAGGTCGAAACGCAGTTCGGTCCCATCGACATCCTGGTCAACAGCGCTGGTGCCGCCCTGCGCACCGCCGCCGAAGACCTGACCCCCGCCGGCTGGCACGCGGCCATGGACGCCAAGTTCTTCAGCTACATCCACGTCATCGACCCCATGGTCAAACGCATGGCCGCGCGCGGATCGGGCGTCATCGTCAACATCATCGGCCAGGGCGGCAAAGTGGCCACGCCCGTGCACCTGGCCGGCGGCGCGGCCAACGCGGCCCTGATGCTGGCCACCGCCGGCCTGGCCCATACCTACGCCTCACGCGGCGTGCGGGTGGTCGGCCTGAACCCGGGGCTGACCCAGACCGAACGCGTGTCCGAGGGCCTGCGGGTCGAAGCCCAGCGCGCCGGCATCACCGAGCAACAGGCGCTGCAACAGGCCGTGGGCCGCCTGGCCATGGGGCGGCTGGCCGAAGCCGACGAGATCGCCCGCATCGCCGTGTTCGCCGCCTCGGCCCACGGCACCTACCTCACCGGCGCCAACATCTCGGTCGACGGCGCCTCGACACCCACGGTGGTCTGAGCCTCAGGGAGCGGCCGCCGGTAGCGGCTCCACCGCAGCGGCGGGCCGGCGGAACCGCCGCCCGAACCACAGTGCCACGTCGTCCACGATGGTGAACACCGCAGGGATGACCAGCAGGCTCAGGAAGGTGGAGGTGATGAGGCCGCCGATGACGGCCACGGCCATGGGCGAGCGGAAGCTGCTGTCGGCCGCGCCCCAGCCCACGGCGATGGGCAGCATGCCGGCGCCCATGGCGATGGTGGTCATGACGATCGGGCGAGCGCGCTTGTGGCAGGCGTCCAGGATGGCGTGCAGCCGGTCCAGCCCGTGCTCGCGCCGCGCCTCGATGGCGTATTCCACCAGCAGGATGGAATTTTTTGTGGCCACGCCCATGAGCATGATCAGGCCGATCAGCGAGGGCATGGAGAAGCTCTTGTTGGTCAGCAGCAGCGCCACGAAGGCCCCGCCCAGCGACAGCGGCAGCGCCGCCAGGATGGTGAAGGGGTGCAAGAACGCCTTGAACAGCAGCACCAGCACGATGTAGATGCACAGCACGCCGGTCAGCATGGCCAGGCCGAAACTGGCAAACAGTTCGCCCTGTACTTCCGCGTCGCCGATCTCGATCACCTGCACACCCGGCGGCAGGTTGCGGATGCTGGGCAGCTTCTCCACCGCGGTCTTCATGTCGCCCAGCGCGATGCCGGCGAGTTCGACCTCGAAGTTGATGTTGCGCGAGCGGTCGTAACGGTCGATGACGGCCGGGCCGCCGCCAAAACTGAGCGTGGCCACCTGGCCGAGCATGACCGGGCCTTTGGCGCCGGGCACGGCCAGGCGCGAGAGCACGTCCAGGTCTTCGCGCGCGGCAGCGTCGAGCTTCACGACGATGGGCACCTGCCGCTGCGGCAGGTTGAGCTTGGGCAGGGCGCTGTCGTAGTCGCCCACGGTGGCGATGCGCAAGGTTTCGGCGATGGCGCTGCTCGTCACGCCCAGGTCGGCGGCGCGTTGCAGGTCGGGCGTGACGGTGATTTCGGTGCGCACCAGCGCCGCGCTGGACTGGATGCTGCCCACGCCGGCGATGGTGCGCAGGTCGCGTTCGATCTCGCGCGCCGCGCTGGCCATGGCGTTGGGGTCGTTACCGGTCAGGGTGAGGATGTATTTCTCGCCCGAACCGCCCAGGCCCACCTTGCTGCGCACGCCCGGCAGGTTGGACATCACGTCGCGGATCTGGTTTTCGATCACCTGCTTGCGCGGGCGCTCGCCGCGCGGGTCGAGCTGGATGGTCAGCGCCGCCTTGCGCGATTCCTGCGCGCCCTGCGGGGCGAACGGGTCGGTGCCGGCGGAGCCGGAGCCGATGGTGGTGTAGACCGACTGGACGTGTTGGACACCCTTGACCAGCAGCCGCGCTTGCTCGGCGGTGGCTACGGTCTGCTTGAGGGTGCTGCCGGGGGGCAGTTCCAGGTACACCTGCGTCTGCGAGTTGTCGTCGGGCGGGATGAAGCCCTGCGGCAGCAGCGGGATCAGCATGATCGAGCCGACAAAGAACGCCGCGGCGCCGACCATGGTCACCCAGCGGTGGCGGATGCACCACGCCGCCCAGCCCTGGTAGGTGTCGAGCCAGCGCGGCTCGTTCTGGTTGGTCATCCAGGCCCAGACGCGGCCGAAGAAGGCGTTGCGGCGCGCCCACTGCGGCCGGTCCTGGGCCAGCACCACCGGCTTCATCAGGTAGGCCGCCATCATGGGCGTGAGCGCCCGCGCCACCACCAGCGAGGCGAACACCGCCAGCGCAGCGGTCCAGCCGAACTGCTTGAAGAACTTGCCCGGGATGCCGGCCATGAACGCTGTGGGCAGGAACACCGCGATCAGGGTGAAGGTGGTGGCGATCACGGCCATGCCGATCTCGTCCGCCGCTTCCATGGCGGCCTGGTAGGGCGACTTGCCCATGCGCATGTGGCGCACGATGTTTTCGACCTCGACGATGGCGTCGTCCACCAGGATGCCCACCACCAGCGACATGGCCAGCAAGGTCACCACGTTGATGGTGAAGCCCATGTAATGCATGCCGATGAAGGCCGGGATGGCCGACAGCGGCAGCGCCACCGCCGACACCACCGTCGCGCGGAAGTCGCGCAGGAACAGCCAGACCACCAGCACGGCCAGGATGGCGCCCTCGTACAGCAGCGTCATGGACGCGTTGTATTCGTCTTCCACCGGGGTCACGAAGTCGAACGACTCGGTGATCTGCAGGTCCGGGCGGGCGGCCTGCAGCGCCTTGAGCTTCTCGCGCACGCCCCGCCCCACCTCCACCTCGCTGGCGCCGCGGCTGCGGGCCACTTCAAAGCCCACCACCGGCTGGCCGTCGAGGAAAGCCGCGGCGGTCGGCTCGGCCACGGTGTCCTTCACGGTGGCGATCTGGTCCAGCCGCACACGGCGCCCGTCGGACAGCGACAGCTCCAGCGCCGCCAGTTCGTCGGCCGACTTCATCGCCGAGAGCGTGCGCAGCGGCTGCTGGCTGCCGCCGATGTCGGCCCGGCCACCGGCGCTTTCGATCTGCACCCGCGCCAGCTGGCGCGACACGTCGGCCGCGGTGGTGCCCAGGGCCTGCAGCTTGAGCGGGTCCAGCTGCACCTGCACCTCGCGGTTGACGCCACCCACGCGGTTGACCGCCCCCACACCGCGCACCGACAGCAGCAGCTTGGCCACGTCGTTGTCCACGAACCAGGAAATCGCCTCGTCGTCCATGCGGTCGGACCGCACGGTGTAGGCCAGCACGGCGCCACCGGCCAGCTCCAGCTTGTTGATGATGGGCTCGCGCAGGTCGGTGGGCAGGTCGCCGCGCACCTTGGCCACGGCCGATCGCACGTCGTCCAGCGCTTCCTGCGTGCTCTTTTCGATGCGGAATTCGGCCGTGATGGAGACCACGCCGTCCTGCACCTTGGTGTAGATGTGCTTGAGGCCCTGCAGCGAGGCCAGGCTGTTCTCGATCTTGCGGGCGACGTCGTTTTCCAGCTGGTTGGGCGCGGCGCCCGGCAGGCTGGCGACGATGGTGATGTTGGGCACGTCCAGGTCGGGGAAGTTCTGCACCTTCATCGACTGGAACGAGAACAGCCCGGCGAGCGTGAGCATGACGAACAGCATCGCCGCCGGGATCGGGTTCTTGATCGACCACGCGGAGACGTTCATTGGATCACCTTCACCAGGTCGCCTTCGTTCAGGAACCCGGCGCCCTGCACCGCCACCGCCTCGTCGGGCTTCAGACCCTCCAGCACCTCCACGCGCTCGGCCACACGGCGACCGGTTTCCACCTTGCGCTGCAGGGCTTTGTTGTTGGCGCCGATCACGAACACATAGCTGTGCCCGTCCCGCACCACCACCGACGGGGCCGGCACGGTGAGCGCGGTGCTTTGACCCAGCTGGAACTGGCCCTTGGCAAAGGTGCCGGCTTTCAGATCGGGGTGGCGCGGCAGGTCTACGAACACCAGCACGTTGCGGGTCTGCGGGTCGGCCCCGGGGGCGATGGCGCGCACCTGGCCCGCCAGCTCGGTGCCGGTGGCCGCGGTCACGCGCACCTTCTGGCCGACGCGGATGCGGCCCACCTCGGTGGGTGTCACCTCGGCACGCCATTCCATGCGGCTGCCACGCACCAGGCGAAACAGCTCCTGCCCCGCGCCCACCACCGCGCCCACGCTGGCGGCTCGGGCCGAGATGACGCCGTCGTCCGGTGCCAGCACACGCGTGTTGGCCAGCCGCACCTGGGTGGCGCCGTAGGCGGCCTTGGCGGCTTCCCACTGGGCCTTGGCCACCTTTTCGGCCGTGAGGTACTGGGCGATCTGCGACTTGGACAGCGCCCCCGTGTCCTGGATGGCGCGCGCCCGGTCGGCGTCGGCCTTGGCGTTCTCAAAGCTGGCCTCGGCCTGCATCAGCGCGGCTTTGGCCTGCAGGCTTTCGGCCTGGGTGGTTTCACCGGCCAGCGTGGCCAGCACCTGGCCCTTGCGCACCACGTCGCCCACGTTCACATTGACCGCGGCCAGCCGCAGGCCGTTGAGCTCGGCACCGACGCTGGCTTCCTGCCAGGCGCTGACGTTGCCGTTGGCCTGCAGGCCGACGGACCAGGTTTCGCTGCTCGGGCGGGTCACGGTCACCGTCATGGCGGGTTTGGCGGTCGCCGCCGCAGACGCGGCCTTCGCGCCCTCACCGGCCGGCGGGGTCTCGGCCGCGGGCTGGCAGGCGCTCAGGCCCACCGTCAGCAGCGCGGCGGCCAGCGGCCGGGCCGCGCGTGGGATGGGGAAACGGGCGGGCATGTTCATCTCGGCTCTCACGGTGTCGGTTGGGGTTGGGCCGGGTCGAAGCCACCGCCCAGGGCCAGGTACAGGGCCACCCAGGCGTTGAAGCGCTCCTGCTGCAGCGCGATGGTGCTGCTCTCGGCGTTCAGGCGCAGGCGGCGCGCGTCTTCCAGTTCGTTCAGGTTGGCCAGGCCCACTCGGTGCCGGACCTCGGTGGCCGCAAACGACTTCACATACCCGGCCTGGGCGGCTTCGGTCGCGGTCAGGCGCAGCGCCAGCCCGTCCAGCGTCACCAGCGCCTGCTCCACCTCGGCCACGGCCTGGCGCAGCGTGGCGGCGTAGGCCACGGCCGCGGCCTCGTAGCGGGCTTGGGCGGCGTCGGCGTTGGCGGTCAGCGCGCTGCGGCCGATCAGCGGCAGGTTCAGCGACAAAGGCCCGACCGACCAGGTGGTGACATTCGAGCTGCCCGAGGCGGTGCTGTAGCGGTTGCGCAGCACGCTGCCCGAGAGGCTGAGGTTGGGCAACAGCAAGGCGCGGGCCGCACCGGCTGCTTCGCCTGCGGCCACCAGCTCGCGCTGGGCACGGTACACGTCGGGCCGCTGGCGGATCGCCTCGGCCGGCACCGCCTGCACGGCCAGCGCCGGCATGGCCGCCAGCCGCGGGCCGGGCGTGCCGGCCAGCTGCTCGCGCAGCGCGGGTTCGGGCAACGCGGTCAGCGCCACCAGGGCCTTGATCTGGCGCTCGCACTGTTCGGCCTGTGCCTGGGTGCGGGCCTGCGCCTCGGCGTGGCTGGCCTGGGCCAGGGCCAGCACCGCCGGCGCGGTGAGGCCGACCCGTTCGGTCACCGCGCTGCTGCGGGCGGTGGCCCCGCGCGAATCTCGGTCGCTGCTGGCCACGGCCAGCTGGGCCCGGCACAGGCGCTGTGCCACGTACAGCTGGGCCACCTCGGCGGCCACCACCACGCGGGCCTCGTGCCAGCCGGCACCGGCGGCGTCCTGCTGCGCGCGGGCGCTGGCCGTTTCGGCGGCGGCACCGCCCCAGAGGTCGATCACCCACGAAGCCTGCAGACCAACGCCCATCGCGGTGCCCAGCGGCGTGGCGGCATCGGGCCGACCACGCGACGCACTGGCCACCGCCGCCACCTGCGGGCCGGCCTGGGTTTCGCTGGCGGCCACCGCGGCGCGCGCGGCGGTCACCTGCGCGCGGGCGGCCGCCACGCTGGGGCTGTGGGTCTGCGCCCGGGTGATCCAGTCGGTGAGCACCGGGTCTCCCAGGCGGCCCCACCACTGGGTCAGGTCGGTGGTGCTGCCCTGGTGGGCCAGCGGTGGCGCGTACCACTGTGCGGGCACGTCGGGGGCCGGTGCCAGGGGCGGCTGTGTGGCAGCACAGCCCGTCAGCAGGGCCGTGCCAACGAGCGCGGCGATCAAAAGCTTCATGTCGGGTCCATCACCCGCCAGGGCGATCCGTTGTGTGGCTGCGAATGTAGGGCCTGTTCACACTGCTTTTCCAAGTGCGAATGGGTTGAAAACAGCGCCAATCAAGGCGCGCGACGACGGCCAGACCGGGCGTCTGGCCTAGGCGTGCAACGACGAGTGGCACTATTTTCAAACCATTCCCTTCGGGTTGCGGCCAAAATGGCCATGCGCGGCGTTGCGAAGCCTTGCCGGGGGCATACCCCGGCCGCGTTTCGCGCCTTGCGCATGGCTTTTTTGATCCGCAACGCATCTTGGAAAAGCAGTGTGAACAGGCCCCAGTGCATTTGCCGCATCGAACATGTCGATTTGTTTCAGGCGGCCTGCGCTGCACCGGCGTCAGTCGTCGTTCGTCGCGTCCAGCCCGGGAAACAGCACCTCGGTGAAGCCGAACCGGGTGAAATCGCGCACCCGCATGGGGTAGAGCACGCCCTGCAGGTGGTCGCATTCGTGCTGCACCACCCGGGCGTGGAAGCCCTGCGCTTCGCGGTCGATCGGCTGGCCCGTCAGATCGAAGCCCTGGTAGCGGACGTGCTGCCAGCGCGGCACCACGCCGCGCAGCCCTGGCACCGACAGGCAACCCTCCCAGTCGTCGGCCTGCTCGGCGTCCAGCGGCGTGATCACCGGGTTGATCAGCACCGTGCGCGGCACGGGCGGTGCGTCGGGGTAGCGCGGGTTCGGGGCGCCGGTGCCAAACACCACCACCTGCAGGTCCACGCCGATCTGCGGCGCAGCAAGACCGGCACCGTTCACGGCGGCCATGGTGTCCACCAAGTCCATCACCAGACGGTGCAGTTCGGGCGTGTTGAATGCGGTGACGGGCTGGGCCACGCGCAGCAAGCGCGGGTCGCCCATTTTGAGAATGGTGTGCACGGTCATGGCCGTTGTCCTCTAAGGTTGTCCCTGATGGCCAAGGATTGTCCCGTATGTACAGTCAACGTCACGCGCCGCCCCCCCGCAAAGCCCGCACACCAGGAGCCACCATGCCAACACGCCGCACCACGCCTCGCACCACCACCCACCCCCTGCGTTCGGATCGCGTGCGGGCCTGGGTCCTGGGCCTGT
>NZ_JBPCSJ010000221.1:0-10983 GCF_051007235.1 Hydrogenophaga sp.
GGCTGATCCTGGCCACCACCCTCATCAGTGCGGGCAACGCCATCATCCGCAAAGTTTTTGGCACCAGCTCCAACGCTTGGCTGGAGATCCAGTGGTACCTGTTCGCTGCGGTCTTCATGCTCGGCAGTGGATACGCCTTCCTGCGCAACGCGCATGTGCGCATCGACTTCATCTCCTCCAAATTCAGCGCCCGCGGCCGCAACTGGGTCGACATCGGCGGCATCATCCTTTTCGTGTTCCCGCTGTGCGGCATGCTGGTGTACGAGGGCTGGCCCCTGTTCCAGCAGGCGCTGCAAAGCGGCGAAATGTCGTCCAACTCGGGCGGTCTGATCCGCTGGCCGGTGTACGCGCTGGTGCCCTTCGGCTTCATCCTGCTGTTCGTGCAGAGCCTGAGCGAGCTGATCAAGCGCATCGCTTTCCTCACGGGCGACGGTCCTGACGTGCTGGCCCACGGCGGCCCGAGCGACGAAGAGCTCATGGCCCAGCGGCTGCTGGAAGAAGAACAGCAGCGCCTCAAGGCGGCGCAGTAAGGGAGCACACGGATCATGGAATTCATCGCAAGCAACTTCGTCCCGCTGATGTTCGGTGGGCTGCTGGTCTTCCTGCTGTCGGGTTTCCCGGTGGCTTTCTCGCTGGCCGCCACCGGCCTGTTCTTCGGGCTGATCGGCATGGAAGCCGGTCTGTTCCCCGACAACCTGTTCCAGGCGCTGCCGCTGCGGGTCATCGGCATCATGCAGAACGACACCCTGCTGGCCATCCCGTTCTTCACCTTCATGGGCATCATCCTGGAGCGCAGCCGAATGGCAGAGGACCTGCTGGAGACCGTGGCCCAGGTGTTCGGCCCGGTGCGCGGTGGTCTGGCCGTGGCCGTGATCCTGGTGGGCGCGCTGCTGGCGGCCACCACCGGTGTGGTCGCCGCGGCTGTCATCTCCATGGGCCTGATCTCGCTGCCCATCATGCTGCGCTACGGCTACAACCGGACGATTGCCACCGGCACCATCACCGCGTCGGGCACACTGGCGCAGGCCATCCCCCCGTCGCTGGTGCTGATCGTGCTGGCCGACCAGCTCGGCCGTTCGGTGGGCGACATGTACGCCGGCGGTCTGGTCCCGGGCCTGATGCTGGTGGGCCTGTACCTGGCCTTCGTCGCGGCTGTCGCCATCCTCAAGCCCGACTGGGTGCCCGCCTTGCCGGCCGAAGCCCGCATCTACAACCAGCCCGACGGCAGCAGCGGTCACCGTTCATTGGTGGTGCTGCTGGTGGTCTGTGGCCTGGCCAGCTACGCCTGGTCGCAGGTGCACGAGTCCATCATCAACCCCTGGATCGGCCGCGACACGCCCCCGGCAACGGACGAAGTGGTCATCCTGTCCATCACCGTGGGTTCGCTGCTGGCCCTGGCGCTGGCGCTGATCAACCGCGTCACCCGCATGGGCCTGCTGTCCCGTCTGGGCGAGCAAGTGACCTTCGTGCTGATCCCGCCGCTGGTGCTGATCTTCCTGGTGCTGGGCACCATCTTCCTGGGCATTGCCACGCCGACCGAAGGCGGCGCCATGGGCGCACTGGGCGCGCTGATCATGGCCGGCTCACGCCGCCGCCTGGGCGTTGACCTGCTCAAGCAGGCGCTGGAGAACACCACCAAGCTGGCGATTTTCGTGCTGTTCATCCTGATCGGCTCCACGGTGTTCAGCTTCACCTTCAATGCGGCCGACGGCCACATCTGGGTTGAGCACCTGTTTGCCAAGTTGCCGGGCGGCCAGCTGGGCTTCCTGATCGTGGTCAACCTGCTGGTGTTCGTGCTGGGCATGTTCATCGATTTCTTCGAAATCGCGTTCATCGTCATCCCGCTGCTGGCGCCGGTGGCCGAAAAGCTGGGCATTGACCTGATCTGGTTCGGCATCATCATCGCCATGAACCTGCAGACCTCGTTCCTGACGCCGCCGTTCGGCTTTGCGTTGTTCTACTTGCGCTCGGTGGCCGCCCGCAGCGACTACACCGACCACGTGACCAAGCAGCGCATCCCGGCCGTGACCACGGCGCAGATCTACAAAGGCTCGATCGCCTTCATCATCCTGCAGCTGATGATGGTGGCGGCGGTCATCACCTACCCGACGCTGGTCACCAGCCATCTGGGCGCGAAGGTCGAGGTCAACGAGCAACAGGTCAACGACATGCTCAACCAGATGCCGGGCCTGGAGGGCGCGGCGCCGGGTGAAGGCGAGACCGATCCGACCGCGGGCATGGAAGGCGCCAGCGTCCCCGCCGTGCCGGGCGCAGAGCCTGCCGCCGCCGAGGACGATCCGACCAAGGCGCTGGAAGAGGCCGCCAAGGAAGCCAAGCCCGCCAACTGATGCCGACCACGCCCATGCAGATCGACGTCAAGATCCTCGACCCGCGCATGGCCGGCCAGCTGCCGGCCTACGCCACCCCCGGCAGCGCCGGGCTGGACCTGCGCGCCTGCCTGGACGCGCCGCTGACCCTAGCGCCCAACGCCTGGCAGCTGGTTCCGACCGGCCTGGCCATCCACCTGGCCGACCCGGGCTATGCCGCCATGCTGCTGCCGCGCTCGGGTCTGGGCCACAAGCACGGCATCGTGCTGGGCAACCTGGTCGGTCTGATCGACAGCGACTACCAGGGCCAGCTCATGGTGAGCGCCTGGAACCGCAGCGACGTGGCCTTCACCATCGAACCCATGGAGCGCATCGCGCAAATGCTCATCGTCCCGGTGGTGCAGGCCACTTTCAACGTGGTGGACGACTTTGCTGCCGCCAGCGAGCGCGGTGCTGGCGGTTACGGTTCGACTGGCACGCGCTGACCGAGCGCAAGCGGGACCCGCAACGAAAAAGGGCTGCGTGAGCAGCCCTTTTTTCTCGTGAAAACAAACGGTTTCAGTGCAGGGTGGGGCGCACGGCGTCGGCTACGCCCTCGCCGCCATCGACCTGCATGCGAAAGAAGCCCGTGCCCAGCGTGCCGCGGCCCACTTCTGTCACGTCGGCTTCGCGCACGGCGTGCACCTTGAGCTGGATGCGCAGCGCCATGCCGGCCAGCGGGTGGTTGCCGTCCAGCACCACGTGGTCCGGGTAAATGTCGCTGATGAAATACAGCCGGTCCTTGGGGGCGGCCGGGTTGCAGCCCTCGGGCAGGCCTTCAAAGCCCATGCCTTCTTCGATGTGTTCTGGGAAGAGGTGGCGCGGTTCCAGAAACAGCAGCCGGTCGTCGTAGTCGCCAAACGCGTTCTGCGGCTCCAGCTGCAGCTCCAGCGAGTCGCCGGGCTCATGTCCCTGCAGCGCCTGTTCCAGGCTGGCCAGCAGGTCGTTGCCGCCCACCAGGAATTCGACCGGTTCGTCGAGCGTGTCCAGCTCTTCACCCAGGGTGTCCTTGAGCGTCCAGGTCAGTGCCACGACGCATTGTTCCGTGATTTTCATCCGACAATTGTCCCATGACCTCTGCCCGACCTTCCAGCACCCCCAGCCCCGCCGACACCCCGCGCCAGATGCTCGGCGGCCTCTCGCCCCAACAGTTCATGCGCCGCCACTGGCAGAAAAAGCCACTGCTCATCCGCAACGCGTTCCCTGGCTTCCAGCCGCTGCTCAGCCGGCCGGAACTGTTCGCGCTGGCGGCGCAGGAGTCGGTCGAATCGCGTCTGATCGTGCACAAGCCCAGCGGCTGGACCCTCAAGCACGGCCCTTTTGCCCGCACCGCCTTCCCGCCGTTCAAGCAGCCGCGCTGGTCATTGCTGGTGCAAGGGGTGGACCTGCATCTGGACGCTGCGCACGAGCTGCTCGGCCGCTTCCGCTTCGTGCCCGACGCGCGGTTGGACGACCTCATGATCTCCTGGGCCAGCGACGGTGGTGGCGTGGGGCCGCACTTCGACAGCTACGACGTCTTCCTGCTGCAGGCCAGCGGCCAGCGCCTGTGGCGCATCGGCCGTCAGAAAGACCTGTCGCTCGAACCCGACGTGCCGCTCAAGATCCTGAGCCACTTCGAGCCCGAAGAAGAGCACCTGCTGGGCCCCGGTGACATGCTCTACCTGCCGCCGCGCTGGGCGCACGACGGCATCGCGGTCGGTGACGACTGCATGACCTATTCCATGGGTTTTCGCGTGCCGCAGCGCGGCGGCCTGGCCGGCGAACTGCTGCAGCGCATGGCCGACGAATTCGACGACGCGACGCTGTACCGCGACCCCGACCAAGCCGCCACCGCCACGCCGGCGGCCATGCCGCCCGCGCTGGAGGCCTTCGCAGCCGACGGCTTGCAGCGCCTGCTGGCGCAGCGCACCTCGCTGGCCTGTGCGCTGGGCGAGGTGATGACCGAGCCCAAGCCCCGCGTGTGGTTCGACGAGCCGGGTCACGACTGGACTCCGGGCGCCGTGGCCCTGGACCGGCGCACCCGCATGATGTACGACGACAAGCACGTCTTCATCAACGGCGAGAGCTTCCGCGCCGGCGGTGCCGACGCCCGCCTGATGCGCGCCCTGGCCGATCAACGTTCGCTCAGCGCCGCCCGGGTGCAGCGCGCCAGCCACGACGCGCAAGCCTTGCTGCAGGACTGGTTTGAAGCCGGCTGGCTGCACCGTTCTCTGGCCGGTTGAACCCCGCACCGCGAGCCGAGCCATGACCGGGCCTGAACCTTCCGTGCCGCCACTGCCCGAGGGGCGTTTTGTCGGACGTCAGGCTTTTGTCGGTTTGGTGCGGCAAGCGATCGAATGCGCAGCCCGCGAGGGCTGGTCCAGCCTGTGGCTCAGCGATGCCGACTTTGCCGACTGGCCGCTGGGCGAGCGCGCCGTGGTGGAGGCTTTCAACGCCTGGGCGGGGAGAGGACGCCAGCTGCGCCTGCTGGCGCAGGACTACGGTCCGGTGCGCCTGCAGCACCCGCGTTTTGTGCAGTGGCGCACCACCTGGGCGCATCTGGTGGAAGCGCAGGTCTGGCCCAGTGCCGCGGCGGGTGAAATCCCCAGCGCCATCTGGTCCCCTGGCTGGTCGCTGGAGCGACTGGACCCCCTGCGCTGCGCGGGTGTGAGCAGCTTGGACAGTGTGCGCCGCGTCGCCCTGCGCGAGCGGCTGGACGCTGCCTGGCACCGCGGCGGGCCTGGGTTCGCGGCTTCCGTGCTGGGGCTTTGAGGGTTCGTCGGGCGAGATTTTGTTTTTTTGCAACAGTTCCGTGTGTGCAAAAGAAAAAGTAGATGAGGGTAAATACGGATGCAGCGAAAACAGTATGATCGTGGGCTAGTCTGAAGACCGGGAACAAAGCGGTTGGTTGGACTGGGTCAGCCAGGCCTGGATGCGTCATTCGGGCTTTTTTTTGGCTGCATCAAGGTTTCGTTAGTTAGTTTGTTTCACTTCATCCATTGGAATCATTGCCATGAACAAGACCCTCGTGATCGCCAGCCTGTTCGCCGCCGTTGCCCTGTCCGCCTGCGGCAAGAAGGAAGAAGCCCCCGTGGCCGCTCCTGCTGCCACGGAAGCGCCTGCTGCTGCTCCCGCCGCTGCTGCTCCCGCCGCCACCGACGCTGCTGCCACCCCGACCGTGGCTGACACCGCCGCTGCCGCTGTGACCGCTACCGCCGCTGCTGCTGACGCCGCTGGCGCTGCTGCTGGTGCCGCTGCTGCCGCCGCCGGCGCTGCTGCTGACGCTGCCAAGGCTGCTGTCAAGCCCGCTCAGTAATTGCTGCTGGGCTTCGGGCCTCACGGCCCGGACATGAAAAAGCCGCTGTGCAGACAGCGGCTTTTTTGTTGTCTGCTCGCTCATCGTGGGCGGGCACAGAAAAGGCCCTTTCGGGCCTTTTTTATTTGAGGTCGTCGGCCAGCACCTGCACGATGCGCTGGGCCGTGGCCGATGCGTCGGGCTGGCCCTGCGCGTCCAGCACCGACACGGTGCTGCGGTTGTCACCGGCGGACTTCACCAGCACGCGGTATTTGACGGGTGCCACGCTGGTCTTGTCGCTGCTGAACAGGCGTGAGAAAAAGCCCGGCTGCTCCGCTGCTTTGGTGTCCGCCACGTAGCGCACGAAATACACGCCCTGCGCACGGTCGCGGTCCTCGACCGTGAAGCCGCTGCGGTCCAGCGACAGGCCCACACGGCGCCAGGCACGGTCGAAGCCGTCGTCCAGTTGCACCACTTGCTGGTTGTTCACCGTGGCCACGCGGGCGGAGGCCTGGACCGGCACGTTGGCTGCGAGGGCGGCCTGGGCCTGCACTTCGCTGGCGCCGAGCTTGAGCATGAGGCGACGCAAGAACTCGTTTTCCAATGCCGGGTCGGCCTTGCGCGGCTGCCAGATCGTCTGGTCCTTGCTGGCGCTGGTGTAGACCTCTTCCATGCTGCGGTGTGAGATGTAGATCTCGGTGCCACCAGCGGCGTTGCGCTCCAGGCGGGTGCGGAACTTGTCGCGCTCGCCGGTGGAGTACAGGCTCTCGAACACCTTGCCAACGGTGCGGCGGATGATGTCCTGCGGCAGCTTGGCGCGGTTTTCGGCCCAGTCCGTTTCCATGATGCCCAGTGGCTGCTGTTCGACGGTGAGCAGGAAGCCGTTGTCCTGCCAGAAGTCCTTGACCGGGCTCCACAGCTTGTCGGCCGGGCGGTCGACCACCAGCCAGCGCTGGTCGCCCGAGCGCTCGATGCGCACGTCGCCCACACGGCTGGCGGCCGTGGTGTCGGTCGCTGCGCTGGCGGGCTGGGCGGTCTGGTAGCCGCTGGCCGTGACCACCGAGCCCGGCACCTGGTAGCGCGAGTCGCGGCTGAGCTGGGTCAGGTCGGGCGGGATGTCCAGCGTGCTGGTCTGCTTGGCGCTCTTGTAGTCGATCTTCTCTTCCTGCAGCACGCTGCAGCCCGAGGCGAGCAAGGCCGCTGCGGCGATCAGGCCCAGGCGGGCGAAGGGGGGCAGGGTGCGGGTGTGGTGCATGAGGAAGACTTGTCGGTGCGTGGAGCGGTAAGCGCTGAAAGGATCAGGCCATCAGGCCGCTGGATTGGAGCGCGCCTTCGACCAGGGGTTCCAGCGAACGGGTCATGGGGGTCAGCGGCAGGCGCATGGTTTCGCCGCACAGGCCCATGCGGGCCATGGCCCACTTGAGCGGGATGGGGTTGGCTTCCACGAACAGGTTCTTGTGCACCGGCAGCAGGCGCAACTGGATGTCCATGGCCTTGCGCACGTCGCCGGCGATGGCGGCCAAGCAAAGCTCGTGCATCAGGCGCGGCGCGACGTTGGCCGTCACGCTGATGTTGCCCTGGCCGCCACAGAGCATGAGCGCCACCGCGGTCGGGTCGTCACCGGAGTAGATGGCGAAGCCTTCGGGGGCTTCGCGGATCAGCCACTGCGCGCGTTCGATGTTGCCGGTGGCTTCCTTGATGCCGACGATGCCGGGCACGGTCGCCAGGCGCAGGGCCGTTTCCACCGACATGTCGGCCACGCTGCGGCCGGGCACGTTGTAGAGGATGACGGGCAGGTCGCCGGTGGCTTCGGCGATGGCCTTGAAGTGCTGGTACTGGCCTTCTTGCGTCGGCTTGTTGTAGTAGGGCACCACCTGCAGCTGGCAGTCGGCGCCGACCTTGCGGGCGAACTTGGCCAGCTCGATCGCTTCGGCCGTGGAATTGGCGCCGCAACCGGCCATGATGGGCACGCGTTTGGCCGCCTGTTCGACCGACACGCGGATGATCTCGCAGTGTTCTTCGACGCTGACGGTGGGCGATTCGCCGGTGGTGCCGACCACGCCGATGCAGTCGGTGCCTTCGGCGATGTGCCAGTCGATCAGCTTGCGCAGGGTGGGGTAGTCGACGCTGCCGTCGGGGTGGAAGGGCGTGACGAGGGCAACGATGCTGCCGGTGATGGTCTTCATGTGTTCGGACTCGGTTCAGGAGCGCCGCCCGGCGGCGCGAATGGTTGTGTCGATCCGGCGCGCAGGCGCGAATCGCACATTCTACCCAGCGGCACCCAGCGCAAACCGGGCCGGCAGGGCGTCAGCCGCCGGGCGTTTTCGCACCGCCACGATGCGCTGCACGAAGCGCTCCGGGGGCGCGAGGAAGCCATTTTCGTAGGCCACGGTGTGCAGGCCGGCGCAGGCCTGCAGCAGTTCGCCGGGCTGCAGCAGAAAGTCGGGCCGAGAGGGTTTGCCCACCGTTTCATTGCCCGCGGCAAAGGTTTCGTAGATCAGCACGCCGCCCTCGGCCACGCTGTCCACGATGACCGGCAGCAAGGCCCTCCAGAGGTAGTTCGTCACCACCACCGCGTCGAAGCGTTCACCGGCAAAAGGCCAGGGGCCGTTTTCGATGTCGGCCTGCATCGCCCGGCCAACCCCGGCGACCGCTGCGATGGCCTCAGGCGAGCGGTCCACGCCCGTCACTGCATGGCCGCGGCTGGCGAACCAGCGCAGGTGGCGGCCATGACCGCAGGCCACGTCGAGCACGGTGCCGTCGGCGGGGACCAGATGCGACCAGCGCTGGACCCAGGCGGAAGGGGCTTCGGTGCCGTGCATCAGAAACAGCTCCAGAGCTGGTCGGCCAGGCTGCGCAGGAAGTCGGGCCGCAGGTACAGGGACAGCGTGCCCAGCAGGGCCAGCGTCACGCCGCTCCAAGCCAGCAGCTTGAACGCCAGCGGCCTGTTCACGCGGCGGCTCCCGCGCGCAGCGGTGCGCGGCTGATGGGCGATTCGCGCACCGGCAGGTTGATCAGCGCCGCGAACACGCCCAGCGCGATCGAGATGTACCAGACGATGTCGTAGCTGCCGGTGCGGTCGTACAGGAACCCGCCCAGCCAGACACCCATGAAGCTGCCGATCTGGTGGCTGAAGAAGACGAAGCCGCCCAGCATGGACATGTGGGCCACGCCGAAGATTTGCGCCAGCACCGCGTTGGTGGGCGGAACGGTGGACAGCCACAGCACGCCCATGACGGCGGCGAACACATAGACGCTGGCTGGCGACAGCGGCACGACCAGGAAGATGCTGATGGCCACCGCCCGCGTCAGGTAAATGAAGGCCAGGATGTGACGCTTGGCCAGGCGCTGGCCCAGGGCCCCTGCGGCGTAGGTGCCGAACACATTGAACAGGCCGATCAGCGCCAGCGCGGTGCTGGCCACCTGCGGCGAGAGGCCGTGGTCCTTGAGGTAGCTGGGCATGTGCACGCCGATGAACACGACCTGGAAACCGCAGACGAAGTAGCCGGCCATCAATAGCTGGAAGCTGCGGTAGCCGAAGGCCTCGCGCAGCGCCTGGGCAATCGTCTGCTCGCGCTTGGGGGCCGCACCGCCGACGAAGCCCGGCTCGCGCAGGAACAGCGCCAGCGGCATGATGAGCAGCACCGCGGCGCCCAGCACCAGCAAAGCCTCCTGCCAGCCGAAGGAGCTGATCAGCCAGCCTTCCACCGGGACCATGAGGAACTGGCCGAAGGAGCCCGCCGCCGCCGCCACGCCCATGGCCCAGGAGCGCTTTTCGGCCGGGATCTGCCGGCCGATCACGCCGTAGACCACGGCGTAGGTGGTGCCAGCCTGGGCCGCGCCGATCAGCACGCCCGCGGTGAGGGCGAACAGCCCCGGCGTGGGCGACAGCGCCATGCCCACCAGGCCCAGTCCGTACAGCACGGCGCCCACCAGCAGCACACGGAAGGCGCCGAACCGGTCGGCCGCCATGCCGGCGAAGATGCCGAACAGGCCCCAGGACAGGTTCTGGATGGCCAGGGCGAAGGCAAAATTCTCACGCGTCCAGCCCATGGTTTGCGTGATCGGTTGCAGCCAGAGGCCAAAGCCGTGGCGCACGCCCATGGACAGGGTGACGATGGCAGCGCCGCAGGCGAGCACCTGCAGGGCGGAAAGGCGGGGTTGTGCGGCAGAAGACATCCGGCGACTGTAGCCAATCCGGCCACCGCGCGCAGGCGCCGGGGCGACCCGTGGCGATGAATTCGGCGCCCGCCACTGATGCGGCGCGCGCATCAACCGAGCGTCATCTGTTTATCCATACAGTCTTTGTGCGCTGCACCCTTACAATCCGCCGCCATGGCAACCCAAAACAGCGACTATTCCGAAGGCTCGATCCGCGTCCTCAAGGGTCTGGAGCCGGTCAAGCAGCGGCCGGGCATGTACACCCGCACCGACAACCCGCTGCACATCATCCAAGAGGTGCTGGACAACGCGGCCGACGAGGCGCTGGCGGGGTTCGGCAAAAAGATCAAGGTCACGCTGCACACCGACGGCTCGGTGAGCGTGGAAGACGACGGCCGCGGCATCCCCTTCGGCCTGCACCCGGAAGAGAAGGCACCTGTGGTCGAACTGGTGTTCACCCGCCTGCACGCGGGCGGCAAGTTCGACAAGGGCAAGGGCGGTGCCTACAGCTTCTCGGGCGGCCTGCACGGCGTGGGCGTGAGCGTGACCAACGCGCTGTCGACCCGGCTGGAAGTGACCTGCTTCCGTGACGGCCAGGTGGCCAAGCTGGCCTTCGGCGCCGGTGACGTGATCGAGCCGCTGGTCATCAGCCCCAAGGGCGAGGGCGACCGCAAGCAGGGCACGACGGTGCGCGCCTGGCCCGACGCGAAGTACTTCGATTCGCCCGCGCTGCCACTGGGCGAACTGACCCACCTGCTGCGCAGCAAGGCGGTGCTGATGCCCGGCGTGCAGGTCACGCTGGTCAACGAAAAGACCAAGGACAGCCAGGTCTGGCAGTACAAGGGCGGCCTGCGCGACTACCTGGCGCAGACGCTGAGCGCCGACCCGGTGATCCCGCTGTTCGAGGGCGAGGGCTACGCCGACGCCAAGGACGACAGCTTTGCCGACGGCGAAGGCGCGGCCTGGGCCGTGGCCTTCACCGAAGACGGCCAGCCGGTGCGCGAGAGCTACGTCAACCTGATCCCCACCAGCGCCGGCGGCACGCACGACAGCGGCCTGCGCGATGGCCTGTTCCAGGCGGTCAAGGCCTTCATCGAGATGCACGCGCTGCTGCCCAAGGGCGTGAAGCTGCTGCCCGAAGACGTGTTCGCCCGTGCCAGCTATGTGCTGAGCGCCAAGGTG
>NZ_JBPCSJ010000222.1:0-2337 GCF_051007235.1 Hydrogenophaga sp.
CCACCTCGGGTACTCCCCTTGGTATCTGTTGGTCCCCATCGTGCGCCTATCAGCCAGCCATCCCTTGATCCACGTCAAGCGCGCAAGTGTCACTTCTGTCTCATCTGCATCCACACGTAACGCCCGCCTCGCGCCAGGGCTGTTCAAGGGCGAAGTCGACCGGAACGCCCCAAAAACCTACACTTGCGGGTTCCGTCCAGCCCTCTGCCCCATGAACGCGCCCATCGACGTCTCCTTTTTCGCGCGCAACGCCAAGCCGCTGACCAGTTACCGCCCGTACTGGGCCAAGCGCTTCGGTGTCGCGCCCTTCCTGCCCATGAGCCGGGCAGAGATGGAGCAGCTCGGCTGGGATTCGTGCGACATCGTCCTGGTGACGGGCGACGCCTATGTGGACCACCCCAGCTTCGGCATGGCCGTGATCGGCCGGGTGCTGGAGGCGCAGGGCTTTCGCGTCGGCATCATCGCCCAGCCCGACTGGCAGAGCGCCGAGCCCTTCAAGGCGCTGGGCAAGCCCAACCTGTTCTGGCGCGTGACCGCGGGCAACATGTATTCCATGATCAACCGGTACACCGCCGACCGGAAGATCCGCAGCGACGACGCCTACACCCCCGGTGACGTGGGCGGCAAGCGCCCCGACCGCGCCGCCATCGTCTACAGCCAGCGCTGCCGCGAGGCCTACAAGGACGTGCCCATCGTGCTGGGAGGTATCGAAGGTTCGTTGCGCCGCATCGCCCATTACGACTACTGGAGCGACAAGGTGCGCCGCAGCATCGTGGTGGACGCGAAATGTGACCTGCTGCTCTACGGCAACGCCGAACGGGCGCTGGTCGAGGTGGCGCACCGCATCGCCGCGCGCGAACCGATCGAGCAGATCACCGACGTGCGCGGCACCGCCTTCGTGCGCCGCCCCGGCGACCTGACGGCCGAAGGCTGGATCGAGCTCGATTCGACCGAAGTCGACCAGCCGGGCCATGTCGAAGACCACATCAACCCCTACCTGACCACCAGCGAGCAGGCGCAAGCGCAAGGCCAGAGCTGTTCCAAGGACGAGGGCGCCGCCGCTCCAGCGAGCGACCCGCAGGTCAAACCCATCACCATCCACCGCCCGCAAGGCGCGGGCGGCGTGGCCAAACTGCCGCGCGAGCGCACTGTCATCCGCCTGCCCAGCTACGAGCAGGTCAAGAGCGACGCCGTGCTCTATGCCCACGCCAACCGCGTGCTGCACCTGGAAACCAACCCCGTCAACGCCCGCGCGCTGGTGCAGGCGCACGGCGAAGGCGCAACCGCGCGCGACGTCTGGATCAACCCGCCACCCATCCCGCTGACCACGGCCGAGATGGACTACGCCTTCGATCTGCCCTACGCCCGCAGCCCGCACCCGGCCTACGCCGACGAACACGGCAAACACGACGGCGCGACCAAGATCCCGGCCTGGGAAATGATCCGCTTCAGCGTGAACATCATGCGCGGCTGCTTTGGCGGCTGCACCTTCTGCTCCATCACCGAGCACGAGGGTCGCATCATCCAGAGCCGATCGGAAGATTCGATCATTCGCGAAGTCGAAGAAATGCGCGACAAGGTGGCGGGCTTCACCGGCGTGGTCAGCGACCTCGGCGGGCCGACGGCCAACATGTACCGCCTGGGCTGCCGCAGCCCCGAGATCGAAGCCGCCTGCCGCAAGCCCAGCTGCGTCTACCCCGGCATCTGCCAGAACCTCACGACCAACCACGACCCGCTGATCAAGATCTACCGCCGGGCGCGCGCGCTCAAGGGCATCAAGAAGATCCTGATCGGCTCCGGTCTGCGCTACGACCTGGCGGTCAAGAGCCCGGAATACGTCAAGGAACTGGTGCAGCACCACGTGGGTGGGTATCTCAAGATCGCGCCCGAGCACACCGAAGGCGGGCCGCTGTCCAAGATGATGAAGCCGGGCATTGGCAGTTACGACCGCTTCAAGACGATGTTCGAGAAGTACAGCGAGGAGGCGGGCAAGAAGCAGTTCCTCATCCCGTACTTCATCGCCGCCCACCCCGGCACCAGCGACGAGGACATGATGAACCTCGCCATCTGGCTCAAGAAAAACGGCTTCCGCGCCGACCAGGTGCAGACCTTCTATCCCAGCCCCATGGCCACCGCCACGGCGATGTACCACAGCAACCTCAACCCGCTCAAAGGCATCCACCGCGACGAGCGGGCCGAGCGGGTGGACATCGTGCGCGGCGACAAACGCCGCCGCCTGCACAAAGCCTTTCTGCGCTACCACGACCCCAACAACTGGCCGCTGCTGCGCGAGGCGCTCAAGGCCATGGGCCGCGCCGACCTGATCGGCAACGGCAA
>NZ_JBPCSJ010000223.1:0-4352 GCF_051007235.1 Hydrogenophaga sp.
GAGCAGGTCGGCATCGGCCGCTTCCTGCAAGGTTGCCGCAAAGGCGTCGACCAAGCCGTGCGGCAGGTCGCGAATAAAACCCACGGTGTCGGACAGCGAGACCGAACGCCCCGCCTCGCCCAGGTACAGCTGCCGCGTGGTGGTGTCCAGCGTGGCAAACAGCTGGTCGGCCGCGTAGGCACGCGCTTTGACCAAGGCATTGAACAGCGAGGACTTGCCCGCGTTGGTGTAGCCCACCAGCTAGATGGTGAACGCATCGCGCCGGTCGCGCTGACGGCGCTGGGTCGCACGCTGTTTCTTGACTTTTTCCAGCCGCTCTTTGGTGCGCTTGACGGCGTCGTTGATCATTCGCCGATCGAGCTCGATCTGGGTCTCGCCCGGGCCTCCGCGCATGCCGATGCCGCCGCTTTGTCGCTCCAGGTGGGTCCAGCGGCGCACCAGACGGGTGGACAGGTATTGCAGGCGCGCGAGCTCCAACTGCAGCTTACCCTCGTGGCTGCGGGCACGCTGCGCAAAGATCTGCAGGATGAGCAAGGTGCGGTCGTTGACCGGCAAGCCCAAAGCACGCTCGAGGTTGCGCTGCTGGGCCGGACTCAAGGCTTGGTCGAACAACACTTCGCTGGCGCCGGTGGACTGGGCCAGCATCTTGATCTCGTCCGCCTTGCCCGAGCCGACGAACAAGGCCGGATCCGGCGCCCGCCGCTTGCAGGTGACGCGGTCGGCCACCGCGAAACCGGCGGTCTGCGCCAACAGGCCCAGCTCTTCGAGTTCGGTGTCGAAATGCGGGAGACCGAAGTCCACCCCGACCAGGATGACGGACGGGACGGAGGCTTTCGGGGAGGCGGACGGGTTCAATTCAACTCAACCCGCGCCGCGGCCGTGCCGAGCACGGCGGGCAGTGTGCGCCAGGTCAAGACGCGGCAGATTCGTCTGCCGCGTTGGCAGAGAACTGCACCGGGCGACCCGGGACGATGGTGGAGATGGCGTGCTTGTAGACCATCTGCGTGACCGTGTTGCGCAGCAACACGACGTACTGGTCAAATGACTCGATTTGACCCTGCAGCTTGATGCCATTGACCAGGTAGATCGACACGGGGACGTGCTCGCGACGCAGCTGGTTCAGGAAAGGGTCTTGCAAGAGCTGGCCTTTGTTATTGCTCACGATATGCTCCGTGTTCAAAAGAAGTTGTTAGGGCGTGAACCATACCACAGCCCTGCCCAACCGGCCGGGCCGCAACGCTCATTCCGCGTCTTTGAAGGGGTTGGCCGAGGTCTTGAACTCGATGCGCAGCGGCGTGCCCACCAGATCGAAGGCCTTGCGGAACCGCCCCTCCAGAAAGCGGCGGTAGACCTCCGGCACATGCTCCAGCGAATTGCCGTGGATCACGATCACCGGCGGATTCATGCCGCCCTGGTGGGCGTAGCGCATCTTGGGGCGGAACATGCCGCTCCTGGGCGGCGACTGGAAGGCCACCGCCTCCTGCAGCAAGCGCGTCAGCACCGGGGTGGTCATCTTGCGCATGGCCGACGCACGCGCCTGCTTGATCGATTTCCAGACCGGCCCCAGACCCTGGCGCTTCTTGGCGGAGATCAGGTGCAGCGAGGCGAACTTCAGGAACGATAGGCGGTTCTCGATCTGGCGCTCGATCTGCTGGCGCTGGTATTCGTCCACCGCATCCCATTTGTTGATCGCGATCACCACGCCGCGCCCGCTTTCGAGGATGTAGCCAGCGATGTGGGCATCCTGGTCTGTGACGCCCTGCGTCGCGTCCAGCAGCAACAGGACCACGTGGGCACCCTCGATGGCCTGCAGCGTTTTGACCACCGAGAACTTTTCGATCGCCTCGAACACCTTGCCCTTGCGGCGCAGACCAGCGGTGTCGATCAATTCGAATTTCTGGCCATCCTTCTCGAACGGCACCGAAATCGCGTCGCGCGTGGTGCCGGGCATGTCGAACGCCACCAGGCGTTCCTCGCCCAGCCAGCAGTTGATCAGCGTCGATTTGCCCACGTTCGGCCGTCCGGCCACCGCGAGGCGGATGACGCCGGTGTCTTCTTCAGCCGGTTCTTCGTCTTCTTCCGGCAGGCCGGGAATGGCGTCGAGGGCGGATTCGAGCATGGTGCGCACACCCTGACCGTGGGCGCCGGACACCGGCATCACGTCCCCCAGGCCCAGCTCGTAGAACTCGACCAGTTGGGCGCCTTCCTTCATGCCTTCGGCCTTGTTGGCCACCAGGAGCGTGGGCTTGCCCAGGCGGCGCAGGTATTGCGCAATGTCGTGGTCCTGCGCGCTCAGACCGCCGCGCGCGTCCACCACGAAGATGACCACATCTGCCTCGGCCACCGCCTGCCGCGTCTGCTTGGCCATTTCTTTGTAGATGCCGGATTCGGCCGTGGGCTCGAAGCCACCGGTGTCGATGACGATGAACTCGCGACGACCCAGGTGGCCGTTGCCGTAATGGCGGTCACGAGTGAGGCCGGCAAAGTCGGCCACGATGGCGTCGCGAGAACTCGTCAGGCGGTTGAACAGGGTGGACTTGCCCACATTGGGACGGCCCACCAGGGCGATGACGGGTTTCACGAAACAGAACCTTTCAAATGCGGGACCCCCGATGGGTCCACGCCACTATTGCGGACGCCAGGCGAAGACACCGCCGTTGCGTGTCTGCACCACCAGCGACGGCCCCACCAGCAGGGGGGCGCCCACGATGGCTGAGCCATCGGTGCTCAGGCGGGCCATCTCTGCCCCGTCCTCGCGGGAGATCAGGTGCACCAACCCCGTGGCGTCGCCCAGGGCCACCACGCGCCCCAACGCCACCGGCGCTGTCAAGCCTCGGTGCTTGAGACGGTCCACGCTCCAGGCGGCGTCACCGTTGCTGCGCTGCCAGGCCTGCACGCGGCTGTCGGACTCGCTGCCGAACACCAGGCGGTCATCACCGCCCAGGCCCTGCGCACCCAAGGCGGACTTGCTCCAGGTGATGCGACCGTTGCTGGCATCGACACAGCCAACCGCGCTGGCGTAGGCGCGTGCACAAACGCTGTTGCCCACGCGGCTGACCGGGCCCACGATGTCCACCAGGCGTTCCACCTCGTTGGTGCCACGGGCGTTGGCGATCGGGGCTTCCCAGCGCACCGAACCGTTGAGCGGGTTCAGGCCGACCAGACGGCCACCGAGACCCGCGACCAGGGTATCACCCACCGCCAGCAGCGCGCCGGGCTGGTTCAGCACCAGCGGCTCGCCGGTGCGGGTCTGCGTCCACAGGCGCTTGCCGCTCTGTCCGTCAAACGCCGACACGCTGCGGTCGGCCGCGAGCACGAAGACCCGGCGCCCGGCGACCAGCGGGGCCGTTTGCGCGCTGGCACCCAGGCGCACGCGCCAGAGTGGCTGCCCGGCGGCCATGGCCACCAGGTCGTTGTTCTGGGTCACCACGGCCACGGTGTCGCCATCGGTCCCGATACCGGTCATGACCGGCGAGCCCAGCGCCAGGCGCCAGAGTTCCTTGCCCGACTCGGCGGCCAGCGCCACGATGCTGTTGCCCGCACCGGCCACGAACACGCGATCTGCGGTGGCCCGTGGCGCGACCGCGCCGGGATTCGCACCGACCTGTGCAGACCACACCAGCTGGGTGCCGACGACGGTGGCCGCGGGCCCCAGATCGACAGGACGCGGCTTGTCGGGACTGGACGAACAGGCGACCAGCGCCGCCAGGGCCAGCGCGGCCAGCCACAGGCGCGGCATGCGGTGGGCGGCGGGCTTCAACGGGCGACCTCCGTGGAAGGTGTCAGGCTGGCGGCATCGACGCCGAGCGACGCCAGCTTTACCTCGACCAGGTTGCGGTACTCGGCCCGCTGCCCGAAGCCGCGCCAGGCGGCTTCGTACTGCTGGCGCGCTTCAGTGGTTTTGCCTTGCGCCAGGAACACATCGCCGCGGCGGTCGGCGGCCAGCGCAGCAAAGGCCTTGGGCATGGGCGCTTCGAGCGTCTTGAGGGCCTGGTCGTAGGCCTTGGCCTCGACATCCAGCGCCGCCAGGCGCAGGCGGGCAATGGCCTGGTAGGCCTCGTCCGACGGCTTCTCGCTCACCCAGCCCAGAGCGGCACGCGCGGCATCGGGCTTGCCAGCCTCGAACAGTGTCTTGCCGGCGAGCAGGGAACCCTGGGCAGCGAAGGTGCTGCTGCCAAAACGGTCCTGCATCTCGGCCAGGGCACGGGCCATCTTGTCAGCGTCCCGCGCCGCGGCGGCGCGGTCGATCTCGTCGTACAGCGCAGCGGCCTTGGTGGCCTGGGTGCGCTGCCAGTAATTCCAGCCGTTCCAGGCCGCAAAGCTGCCGAACACGGCGATCAGCACCCAGGTGA
>NZ_JBPCSJ010000224.1:0-3927 GCF_051007235.1 Hydrogenophaga sp.
CGCCACGCTCGGCGGCATGGGTCTGCAGAGCCCGCTGGGCCTGCGCCTGAACCTCAACCGCGTGAGCGACGACAACTACTGGCGCGACTTCCCGCGGGGCAGCACCTCGCTGACCTCGCGCCTGCTGGCCAACGAGGCGGTGCTCGACTGGAACCAGGGGCCCTGGTCCGTCAGCGCCGGCGCCTACCGCTGGCAGACGCTGCAGGATGTGGATGATCCCATCACGCCCCCTTACGACCGGCTGCCCTCGGTGGCTTTGCGCTTTGCGCAGGACCACCAGCGCTGGGCCGGTCTGAACGGCTGGGAATGGTCGCTGCAGACCGACTACACGCGCTTCCGTTCCGACCCGACGCGCACGGGGCAGGTCAACGGTTCGCGCTCGCTGGCCATCGCGCGCATCGGCCACCGCTGGGACCAGCCCGGCGGTTTCCTGGCCCCCAGCCTGCAACTGCACCACGCCAGCTACCGCTTCGACGGTGTGGTCAGCGGCGCGCGCAGCGTCAGCCGCAGCGTGCCCACCTTCAGCGTGGACAGCGGCCTGGTGTTCGAGCGCGACACCAGCTACTTCGGCCGTCGTTTCAACCAGACGCTGGAGCCGCGCGCCTTCTTCACCTGGACGCCCTACCGCGACCAGAGCGCCCTGCCCAACTACGACTCGGCCGCCAACGACTTCAACTTCGCGTCGATCTACGCCGAAAACACCTTCGGCGGCAACGACCGCCTCGCCGACCTGCGCGCCCTCACCGTGGGCGCCAGCTCGCGCCTGCTGGACCCGGCCACGGGTGCCGAGGTGGTGCGCCTGGGCCTGGCCCAGCGCTACCTGCTGCGCGACCAGAACGTGGTGCTGCCCACACAGAGCTGCAGCAGCAGCGACGCCTCCGGCTGCACGCCGGTGACCAACCGCCTGAGCGACGTGCTGCTGGGCGCGCGCGTGCAGTGGAGCCCGCGCTGGTCCACCGACGCCAACGTGCAGTACAGCCCACAGGACCGCGAGTCGGTGCGCACCACGCTCAGCGGCCGCTACACGCCCAGCAACTACCGCGTGCTCAGCGCCGCCTACCGCCTGCAGCGCGGCAGCAGCGAGCAGGTGGACATCGGCTGGCAGTGGCCGCTGTCTGATTTGTGGGCCGACAAGCCCGCCACGCCCAGCGCCGGTCGCGGCCTGGGGCCCGGCCAGTGGTACAGCGTGGGCCGCATCAACTACAGCATGCCCGACCGCAAGATCGTCGATCTGGTGGCCGGCTTTGAGTACGATGCCGGCTGCTGGATCGGCCGCGTGGTGGTCGAGCGCCTGACGACCGGCACCACCACCGCAAACCAGCGCGTGCTGTTCCAGATCGAATTCTCTGGCTTCTCGCGCATCGGCTCCAACCCGCTGCAGACGCTCAAGGACAATGTGCCCCGCTACCAATACCTGCGTGAAGACATCAACCCGCCGAGCCGGTTCCAACAATATGACTGAACGCCGTTCCCTTGCTTCCCGCCGCTGGACGGCACTGGCGCTGGGCGTCTGCCTGGCCTGCGGTGGCGCGGCCCAGGCGCAGTCGCTGCGGCCGTCGAGCCAGCTCAACCTGCTGCGCGGTGCGCCGGTCGCGCCCGGCCCGCGCACGGTGGACTACATCGTCGCCCTGGTCAACTCCGAGCCGGTCACCAACAACGAGGTGCGCGCGCGCCTGCTGCGCGTGGAGCAACAGCTGACGCAGCAGGGCGCGGCCCTGCCCCCGCGCGACCAGTTGGCGCGCCAGGTGATGGAACAGCTGGTCAACGAGCGCGCACAGTTGCAGCAGGCCAGCGAACAGGGTCTGCGCGTGGACGAACCCACGCTGGCCCGCGCCGAACAGTCCATTGCCTCGCAGAACCAGCTGAGCGTGGACGAGTTCCGGCGCCGCGTGGCCGCCGATGGCATGGACATCAACTTCCTGCGCAACGAATTGCGCAACCAGATCCTGCTGCAGCAACTGCGCGAGCGCGAGGTGGACGCACGTGTGCGCGTGACCGAGAACGACATCGACGATTTCGTGCGCGAGCAGAAGAGCAACACCGACCTCGGCAGCCTGGAGCTCAACCTCTCGCACATCCTGGTGCGGGTGCCCGAAAGCGCCACGCCCGAGCAGATCAAGGCCCTGGAAGCCCGTGCCCAGCGAGCGGCCGACCGCGCCCGCAAGGGCGATGACTTCGGCGAGCTGGCGCGCGAGTATTCCGACGCCCCCGAAGGTGCCCAGGGCGGCCAGTTCGGCATGCGGCCGGCCGACCGGCTGCCCGAAATTTTTGTCACGGCCACGCGCGACTTGCGCGCGGGCGAGATCGCTGGCCCGGTGCGCAGCCCGGCCGGTTTTCACGTGCTCAAGCTGGTGGAAAAGCGCCAGGCCGGCCTACCCGATGTCAGCGTCACCCAGACCCGGGCGCGCCACATCCTGTTGCGCCCTGGCCCGCAGCTGAGCCAGAACGACGCCGTGACGCGCCTGACCCAGTACCGCGAACAGATCGCCAGCGGCAAGGCCAACTTCGAGGCCCTCGCCCGCGAGCACAGCCAGGACGGTTCGGCCAGCGCCGGCGGCGACCTCGGCTGGGCCAGCCCGGGCCAGTTCGTGCCCGAGTTCGAAGAGGCCATGAACGGCCTGCGCCCGGGCGCGATGTCGCTCCCGGTGGTGTCGCGTTTTGGCGTGCACCTGATCCGTGTGGACGAGCGCCGGCAGATGACCCTCAGCGACCGGGAGCAGCGCGAAATCGTGCGCGGTCTGGTGCGCGAGAAGAAGGCCGCCGACGCGCTGGAGACCTGGGCGCAGGACCTGCGCTCGCGTGCCTACGTGGAATACCGCGAAGCGCCGCAGCCCTGAACGCCACCGCATGAAACACATCGCGCGCAAGCGCTTCGGCCAGAACTTCCTGAGCGACCACGGCATCATCGATGCCATCGTCGCCGCCATCGCGCCGCAGCCCGGCGATCCCATGGTCGAGATCGGTCCGGGCCTGGCCGCGCTCACGCAGCCGCTGGTGGAACGGCTGGGGCACCTCACCGTCATCGAGCTGGACCGCGATCTGGCGCTGCGTCTGCGCGAACACCCCCAGTTGCGGGTGATCGAGTCGGACGTGCTCAAGGTCGACTTCCGTGCCCTGGCCGCCACTCTGGGGGTGCCCCGGCTGCGCGTGGTCGGCAACCTGCCGTACAACATTTCCACGCCGATCCTGTTCCACCTGCTCGACCATGTGGACGCCGTGCAGGACCAGCATTTCATGCTGCAGAAGGAAGTGATCGACCGCATGGTGGCCGTGCCTGGATCGGGCGATTACAGCCGGCTCTCCGTCATGCTGCAGTGGCGTTATGCGATGGAAAACGTGCTCTTCGTGCCACCGGAGAGTTTCGATCCGCCACCGCGGGTGGACAGCGCCATCGTGCGCATGCTGCCCCATGCAGATCCACCCGCCATCGACGTCCGGCTGTATGGCGAACTGGTGCAGACCGCCTTCAGCCAGCGCCGCAAGATCTTGCGTAACACGCTGGGCCAATGGCTGGAAGCGCGGGGTTTCGCGGGCAATTTCGACCTGCAGCGCCGCGCTGAAGAGGTGCCGGTGGCCGAGTACGTGACTCTCGCCCAAGCCGTTCAGGCATGAAAAAGCCGCTGCAAGTGCAGCGGCCTCTTCGCCAGGGGCACCACGGAGCCGGCTTTGCCAAGCCGCCAGTGCCGTCCCTCTTGGGTGGTTATGCCGCTGTCAGCCAGTAGCCGGCGTTGAACGGGCTGCTCATGCGCAGCGCCATCGGGCTCACGTCCAGAATCTTGTCGGTGGGCATGGGTTCTTCGTTCTCGGCATCGGCCGTCTCTTCACCTTTGGGTGCGCGGGCGACCGAGAAAGAGTAGAAGCAGCGGAACGGGATCTTGCGGTCGGACCATTAGTCGGCCACGTCGCGGAAGATGTCCAGCAGCTGTT
>NZ_JBPCSJ010000225.1:0-8075 GCF_051007235.1 Hydrogenophaga sp.
GCACATCAAGAAGAAGCTGCCCCAGGCCTTCGTGATCGCCGGCAACGTGGCCACGCCCGAAGCCGTGATCGACCTGGAGAACTGGGGCGCGGACGCGACCAAGGTGGGCGTGGGCCCAGGCAAGGTCTGCATCACCAAGCTCAAGACGGGTTTTGGCACCGGCGGCTGGCAGCTGTCGGCGCTCAAGTGGTGCGCGCGTGTGGCCACCAAACCCATCATCGCGGACGGTGGCATCCGCCACCACGGCGACATCGCCAAGAGCGTGCGCTTTGGCGCGACGATGGTGATGATCGGCTCGCTGTTCGCCGGCCACGAAGAGTCCCCGGGACAGACGGTCGAAGTCGACGGCAAGCGCTACAAGGAGTACTACGGCTCGGCCAGCGACTTCAACAAGGGCGAGTACAAGCACGTGGAAGGCAAGCGCATCCTGGAGCCGATCAAGGGCCGGCTGGCCGACACCCTGCGCGAGATGCAGGAAGACGTGCAAAGCTCGATCAGCTACGCGGGCGGCACCCAGCTGACCGACCTGAAGAAAGTGAACTACGTGATCCTGGGCGGCGAAAACGCCGGGGAACATTTGTTGATGTAACCCCCCGCGCCGCCTGCGGCGTCACCCCCCCAGGGGGCGGCACTGGCGGCCCGGCAAAGCCGGTTCCGCGGTGCCCTGGAACCGACCCCCCTCCAGCGTGAAGTGCCTGTTGTCGAGGATGCGGTGGAACCGGCTCCGCCGGGCCACTCGCATCGCCCCCTTGGGGGGGTGACGCGAGCAGCGCGGCGCGGGGGTGGGTCAAATGTCCAGCATCTGCAGCAGCAGTTTGTGCAGCTGGTGTCGCGGTTCAACCAGTGCATCGACCACTGTAAAGTGGTTGCGCCCTGGCACCTCTTCGCACACGGGCACCGCGTCCTCGCCCCAGGCCTGACGGATCAGCTGGTTCTGCCGGCGGAACTCGCCGCTCTCGTCCCCGCCGACCACCGACACCAGCACCCCACGCCCCTCGCCCACATAAGGCGCGGGCATGCCGGCCGGGCTGGCGCGCAGCGCGTCGGCCGGCGTCAGCTGCAGACTGCCCTGCAGAAACGGCGTGTGGCGCAATGGCTCCAGGTCGAACACGCCGGACATCGACAACGCGTCCTTGACCAGGTCGGGTGGAAGGTCATGGTGCACCTGCTGCCACATGCAGTTGAGCAACAGGGCCGCCAGGTGACCGCCCGCCGAATGACCGACCACCGTGATGCGCTGCGGATCGCCACCGTGCACGGCGATGTGCCGGTACACCCAGGTCAAGGCCTGCACCATCTGCAGCACGATGTCGGGGATGGTGACCGCCGGGCACAGCGCGTAGTTTGGCACCACCACACAGGCACCCTTCTTCACAAAGGGTTCGGCGATGAAGCTGTGATCGGCCTTGTCCAGGGAACGCCAGTAGCCCCCGTGGATGAACACCAGCACCGGTGCCGGTGCGGTGTCGGGTTTGAGCGGCGCCGGAAAGATGTCCAGCGTCTCGCCCGGCCCGTGCCCGTAGGCCACGTCGATCAGCGCATGGCGCAGTTGCTTGCGCGTGGTTGCCGAATCCCGCGCCCAGCGCTCCAGGATTGGCCCGTGCTCCGGCACCAGGGCACGGTTGTTGTACTGGGCGTCCAGCCAGGCGGGGTCGAAAGAGGTGTCGGCGTTCATACAAACCATTGTGTCACGCAGGTTTTGGCGAGCGTTCGCCCTGCGTGACAGGCGTGCCGGATGACACCGACCTCCCAATGATGTATTCTGTATACAGAGTACAGAATCCAACCTATGAGCGCCCAACTGCTGCAGCTGACCACCACGCCCGACCTGGCCGACCAGGTGTACCGGGCGCTGCTCGATGCGATCAGCGAAGGCTCGCTCGCACCCGGCCAACGCATCACACAGGAAGAACTGGCCGAGCAGCTGGCCGTCTCGCGCCAGCCGGTCATGCAGGCGCTGCGCCTGCTCAAGAAAGACGGCTTTGTGCAGGACGCGCCTGGCCGCGGCCTGCAGGTCACGCCGCTGGACCCGCGCTGGCTGGCCCAGGTGTACGAGGTGCGTGGCGCGCTGGACACCCTGGCCGTGCGCCGGGCGGCCGAACGCCGCACCCAGCTGGACCCGGCGCTGTTCGCCCGCGGTCGCGAGGCCGTGGCGCGCGGCGACATCAAGGCCATGATCGACGCCGACCTGGCTTTCCACAGCGCGCTGTATCAGGCCGCTGGCAACCCGCTGATCGAACAGAGTGCCCTGCTGCACTGGCAACACATCCGCCGCGCCATGGGCGAGGCGCTGCAAAGCTCCGCTCTGCGCGAGCCGGTGTGGGACGAACACGAGGCCATCGCGCAGGCCGTGGTGCTGGGCGACGCCGAACGCGCCGAAGCGCTGATGCGCCGGCACAGCGATCAGGCCAGCGCACACCTGGCCGAACAACTGAACGAGGCCGCCGCAACCAACAACTCCGTGGTTCTTTGAACCACTTTGCGCGGACGCCGGGCTCACCGCCTGGCGTCCGCTTTTTTCTGCAGCTGGCAGCAAGCTGACACCGACCGAGCACCGTGGCGCCACCCGCATAAACTTTCTGACCCGAACACCCAGCCCCGCTTTCACCGTGAACCCTCCCACCCCACGCCCCACCATCGCCGTGCTCGGCTTCGGCATGATGGGTTACCCCATGGCCCGCCGCCTGTGCGAAGCGGGCTTTACCGTGCACGCCTGGAACCGCTCGCGCGCCAAAGCCGAGCGCCTGCAGCCCCTGGGAGCCCAGGTGCACGACACCCCAGCGGAGGCCGTTGCCGCGGCCGACCTCGTGATCACCCTGCTTGAAGATGGCCGCGCGGTGGAAGACGTGCTGTTCCGTCAAGGCACCACCGAAGGCCTGTGCCCGGGCACCCTGGTGGTGGACATGTCCTCGATCCAGCCACGCCAGGCGCGCGACCACGCGGCCCGCCTGGCCGCCATCGGCGTGCAACACCTGGACGCGCCGGTCTCCGGCGGCACCGTGGGCGCTGAAGCGGGCACGCTGGCCATCATGGCCGGCGGCAAACCGGCCGACTTCGACCGTGCGCTCCCGGCCTTCGAGGTGCTGGGCCGCGCCACGCACGTGGGCCCCACCGGCGCCGGCCAGCTGGCCAAGCTCGCCAACCAGATGATCGTGGGCATCACCATCGGTGCGGTGGCCGAAGCCCTGCTGCTGTGCGAACGCGGCGGTGCCGACATGGGCAAGGTCAAGCAGGCCATCACCGGCGGCTTCGCCGACAGCCGCATCCTGCAGGTGCACGGGCAACGCATGGTGGACCGCGACTTCGCCAAACGCGCCGCCATCACGGTGCAGCTCAAGGACATGCGCAACGCCATGGCCACGGCCGGTGAGGTCGGCTTTGATGCGCCCATCACCGCCCTGTTTGAAAAGCTCTACGCCGAAGCGGCCGACCATGGCCTGTCCGACCTCGACCATTCGGCCCTGTTCATGGAACTGGCCAGCCGCAACGGCATGTCCTGAAGCGCGGCGCAGCGCTAGAATCCGCGCACATGGGGACGTAGCTCAGCTGGGAGAGCGTCGCGTTCGCAATGCGAAGGTCGGGAGTTCGATCCTCCTCGTCTCCACCAAAACAAAAAAAGCCGCTGTGTTCACAGCGGCTTTTTTCATGGGGCTTGTTCAGCCCTCCTGCGCTTCAGCGCGGGGTGCGGCGGGCCATCGGGCGCGACGGTGCGCCTTCCGAGCGGCGCTGCGGGGCATCGCCGCGCGGGGCGCCGCGGTCAAAACCACCACGGTCGGCAAAACGGTCACCGCCGCGGTCAGCGAAGCGGTCACCCCCACGCTCGGCACCCTTGTCGCTGCGGCCGAAGCTGCCGAAGCCGGCGTTGGCGCGCGGGGCCGGGCGGCCACCCTGCGGACGATCGCCGAAACCACCGCGGCCCGCAGGGCCGGCGGGGCGCTGCTCACCACGGTTGTCACCGCGGGACTCGAAACGGTTGTCAAAACGCGCTTCGCCGCGCGGTTGATCGAAACGGGGCTGGTCGAAGCGGGTTTGTTCACCGCGGCCTTCGAAGCGCGGCGCATCGCCACGGCCTTCAAAACGCGGGCCGCGCGGCGCGGGCGCACCGCGGCGGTCACCACCGAAGCGGTCATTGCCGCCACGGCCGGCCGGGCGGCCACCACGGCCAAACGGCTCGGCTTGCGGCGGGCGCTGGCGCGGCTCCAGACCGGTCACGGTTTCCACCGCGATGCGCTGGTGCGTGAAGGCTTCGATGTCAAAGATCTTGCGGCGGTCGCGGAACTCGGCCAGCGTGACGGCCAGGCCGTCGCGACCGGCACGGCCGGTGCGGCCGATGCGGTGGGTGTAGTCCTCGGCCTTCATCGGCAGACCGAAGTTGAAGACGTGGGTGATGGTGGGCACGTCGATGCCGCGGGCCGCGACGTCGGTGGCCACCAGAAACTGCACCTGACCGCCGCGCAGGGCCATCAGGCGGCGGTTGCGGATGCCCTGGCTCAAGGCACCGTGCAGCGCCACGGCGGCGAAGCCGGCCTGCTGCAGATCGGTCGCCAGACCGTCGCATTCGACCTGCGTGCTGCAGAACACCACCGCCTGGTCGATCTTGGTGTCGCGCAGCCAGTGGTCCAGCAGCTTGCGCTTGTGGTCGGCGTTGTCGGCCCAGAACAGCACCTGCTTGATGTTGGCGTGCTGCTCTTGCGGGCTGTCGATCTGCACCTTCTGCACGTGCTTGCCACCGTCGTGCATCACGCGCATGGCCAGTTGCTGGATGCGCGGCGCGAACGTGGCGCTGAACATCATGGTCTGCTGGCGCTGGCTGGTCAGGTCGTTGACTTCGGCCAGGTCGTCCGAGAAGCCCAGGTCCAGCATGCGGTCGGCTTCGTCGACCACCAGGAATCGCACCTGGTCGAGCTTGAGCTGTTGCGAGCGCTGCAGGTCCAGCAGGCGGCCGGGGGTGGCCACCACGAGGTCGGCGTTCTGCAGCTTGGCGATTTGAACCTGGTAGGGCATGCCGCCCACCACGTTGGCGACGCGCAGGCCGCGGCAGTGGCGCACCAGTTCGATGGCGTCGTGCGCCACCTGCTGGGCCAGTTCGCGCGTCGGGCACAGCACCAGGGCGCCGGGCGTAGCGGCCTTGAAGTGGCGCGGGTTGGTCGGGTCCTTGCGCTTGGTGCGCTTGGGCGCCGGCTCACCCTTGGCCAGCGCGTCGGCGGTGGCCTGCTCGAACGCCAGGCGTTCTTCTTCGGCGGCGGCGGCCTGCTGTTGCAGCAGGGTGTGCAGCACGGGCAGCAGGAAGGCAGCGGTCTTGCCGCTGCCGGTCTGGCTGGACACCATCAGGTCGGCGTGGCGCGCTTCGCCCTTGCCCAGCAAGGCCTTGGGGATGACGTTGTTCTGCACCTGGGTCGGTTGCACGTAGCCGAGGTCGGCACAGGCTTGAACCAGCTCGGGCGACAGGCCCAGCAGCTCGAAACCGTTGGGCTCGGCGGGGGCGGCAGGCTCAGTGGCTTCGACGGCCTGGGTGGCATCGACGGTGGTGTCGAGGGCGGCTTCGCCTTCGGTGGAGAGGATGTCGGGCGTGAAGTCGCCGTGGGAATCAAAAGAGTCGCTCATGTTCAGTCCTTGCGCGGTGTGCGCAATTGATCGAAAAAAGACGCTCAGGGGGCCGCTCAAAAGGCTCCAGGGCGCTTGATCCGTTCGTGGTTACAAAACATCAACCATCAAACGTTCAACGCGCCGGAGATCGCAGCCTTCGTGGAAATGAAGCCGCAAGCGGGGTGCGAATGGCCCATCCCGCGTTGCCGTTGCCCGGAGGGCGGTGGCTGGGCCGGGTCCGCCGCAGGAGGCTGCGGGCCGGCTTTCACGTTCGGGGGGCCTGTGTAAGAGGCAGATGCACAAGATGCGCGGGGTTTTCCGCGCATCCAGTGATTATGGCATGGGTTTCGGGTTTTCACCTAGCGTTTTCGAACGCACCGGCTTTTGGGCGACCACACCGCGGCTGTCGCCGGACAGGGGCGCGGGTAAGATTCATCAGTTTGACGCTTGATTGAAAGCGTTTTGTCACATTTGACCCAGGAGTCCCGATGTTCTTTGCCAAGCTCTTGCCCCGCGAAGGCAATTTTTTTGAATTGTTCAACCAGCACGCGGAGCACATCGTGGAGGCCGCTCACGCGTTTTCCAAGCTGGTGCAGAACTACAACGACGCCCACCTGCGCGACAAATACAACCAGGACGTGGACAACGCCGAGCGCGCGGCAGACCGGGTGACGCAGGAAGTCAACCGCCTGATCCACACCACCTTCATCACGCCGATCGACCGCGAGCAGATCCACTCGCTGATCAACGGCATGGACGACGTGGCCGACCTGATCCAGGACTCGGCCGAGACCATGGCGCTTTACGACGTGCGCCACATGACCGAAGAGATCACCCGCCTGACCGACCTGAGCGTCAAGTGCTGCGAACGACTGAAGCACGCGGTGAGCCTGCTGGAGAAAGTCAACGAACCCAAGACCGCCGAGGCCGCGCTCAAGACCTGCGAAGAGATCGACCGCCTCGAATCGGACGCCGACCGCGTGATGCGCGCGGCCATGAGCAAGCTGTTCCGCGAAGAGCCCGAGGTGCGCGAGCTGATCAAGCTCAAGGCGATCTACGAGCTGCTGGAGACCATCACCGACAAGTGCGAGGATGTGGCCAACCTGCTCGAGGGCGTGGTCCTCGAAAACTCCTGATCGCGGGGAGCCTCTCATGACGACCGTTCAGACGGCCCTGTGGGTCGTGGTCATGCTGGTCATGCTCGCGTTGGTGTTCGATTTCATGAACGGGTTTCATGACGCCGCCAACTCGATCGCGACCGTCGTCTCCACCGGGGTGCTCAAGCCTGGCCAGGCGGTGGTGTTCGCCGCCTTCTTCAACTTCATCGCCATCTTCATCTTCCACCTCAGCGTGGCGGCGACGGTGGGCAAGGGCATCGCCGATCCGAGTGTGGTGGACCCCCACGTGGTATTCGGCGCGCTCGTGGGCGCCATCAGCTGGAACCTCATCACCTGGTACTACGGCATCCCCAGCAGCTCGTCGCACGCGCTGATCGGTGGCATCGTCGGTGCGGTGATCGCCAAGGCCGGCACCGGTGCCCTGGTGGCGTCCGGCGTGCTGCGCACCGTGGCCTTCATCTTTGTGTCGCCGCTGCTGGGCTTCCTGCTCGGCTCGCTGATGATGGTGGCGGTGGCCTGGATCTTCCGCCGCGCCCGCCCGCTGCGGGTGGACGGCTGGTTCCGACGGCTGCAGCTGGTCTCGGCCGCGGCCTACAGCCTGGGCCACGGCGGCAACGACGCACAGAAGACCATCGGCATCATCTGGATGCTGCTGCTGGCCACCGGCTACGCCAGCGTGGCCGACAAGTCGCCGCCCACCTGGGTCATCGTCAGCTGCTACATGGCCATCGGTCTGGGCACCATGTTCGGCGGCTGGCGCATCGTCAAGACCATGGGCCAGAAGATCACCAAGCTCAAACCGGTGGGCGGCTTCTGCGCCGAAACCGGTGGCGCCATGACCCTGTTCCTGGCCACCACGCTGGGCATCCCGGTGTCCACCACCCACACCATCACCGGCGCCATCGTCGGCGTGGGATCGGTGCAGCGCGCCAGCGCGGTGCGCTGGGGCGTGGCGGGCAACATCGTCTGGGCCTGGGTGCTGACCATCCCGGCCTCGGCTTTTGTGGCGGCGGTGGCCTACTGGGTGTCGATGCAGCTGTTCTGAGCGCAAGCTGCATTCCATGAACAAACGGGGCACAAGGCCCCGTTGTTCATTTCAGCAGGTGCTGGCGGTAGTGCTCCAGCTCGTCGATGGACTCGTGCACATCGGCCAGCGCTGTGTGCTTCTGGTGCTTCTTGAAGCTGTCGTACACCGCCGGGCTCCAGCGCTTGGCCAGTTCCTTGAGCGTGCTCACATCCAGGTTGCGGTAGTGAAAGTACGCCTCCAGCTTGGGCATGTACTTCACCAGGAATCGCCGGTCCTGGCCGATGCTGTTGCCGCACATGGGCGAACCATTGCGGGGCACGTATTTGCCGATGAAGGCCAGCAGT
>NZ_JBPCSJ010000226.1:0-11597 GCF_051007235.1 Hydrogenophaga sp.
GCCTGTCGCTGTGGCTGGTGTACACCAGCGCGCCGCCTGGCGCGGCCACGCAGTTGCAGCGCGGCGGCAGCCTGCGCGTGGGTTTCGCGGTGGAGGCGCCCTATGCCTACGTGGACGCGCAAGGCCAGGTGACCGGCGAAGCGCCAGAAATTTTCCGCCTGATGGCTCAGCGCCTGGGCATCGAACGCATCGACTGGGTGCGCATGGATTTCGCGAGCCTGCTGCCCGAACTGCAACTCGGCCGCATCGACGCCATCGCGGCCGGCATGTTCGTCACCCCCGAACGGCAACGCCTGGCTGCCTTCACCCGCCCCACCGCCCGCGTGCGCCCGGCCGTGATCGTGCGCCAGGGCGAACAACGGGTGCCGCTCAAACCCGTGACAGCCGATCTCCAACGGGCTTCGGCCATCCTGTGGGTCACCGTGCACGAAGCGACCGAGAACGGTCTGCTGGCCCAGGCCGGCGTGCCACCCGAACGCATCAGCACCGTGCCCCGGGCCGACCGGGGGCTGCGCTCGGTCGCCGAAGGCCATGCCGACGCGCTGGCCATCTCGGCCGTGACCGCCTGGCAACTGGTGGCCACCCACCCGGAGTGGGCGCTGGAGGTGCGCACGCTCGGCGACGCGCCCGCCGGGTTCCCGGCCTTCGTGTTCCGCCACGACGACCTGCCGCTGCGCGATGCGATGGACGAAGTCCTGCAGCGCTATCTGGGCACCGAGGAGCACCAGGCGCTGGTCAGGGGCTTTGGTTTCACCAGCGAAGAAATGCCGCCCGACTCGCCGTGAGCGTCCGAGCCCACCATGAACGCACCGCAACCGCCTTCTCCCCCCAAGCCCACTGCCCCCCTTTCGCGCCCCTTCCGCATCGCGGTGGCCACGGTGCTCGGCTTTGGCCTGTTCATGCAGGTCCTGCTGATCGTGGGCGTGAGCATGGCGGAGCGCACCATCGACCGTGGCGTGGCGCCCATGCAGGAGCTGCTGTTGATCCAGCGCCAGGCGGCGCAGGCGCTGCAACTGGTCAAGCAGCAGGACCCGTCGCAACGCGCCCGCTGCGGCGCACAGGCACAGGACGACGTGTGTGAAGTGCCGCTGCTGCTGCAAAACATCGCGGCATCGGCCCAGCGGCTGCTCGATGGGGAAGGCGGCCTCACCGGCCTGCCCCGCTCGCGCGCGCTGGAAGGCGACGCCCGCACCGTGGCGCTGGCCCTGCGCGAAAAGGCGCTGGAGCTGATCCCCCTGACCCACCCGCAGGCGCCCCAGGATGAAGCCACCCTGCTGCAACTGCAACGCGGCCTTCTGGACACCAACAACCAGGCCCACCAGCTGGAACAGCAGGTGCTGACCCAGCTGCAGCGCGACTTCCGGTCCAAGCGCTGGCTGGACCTGCTGGCCGTGGCGGCCACCGGTGTGCTGATGGCGGCCACGGTGATCACGCTGTTCTGGATGTGGTCGCGCGTGCGGGCCGCGTTCAACCAAGTGCAGACCAGCGAGGCGCGGCTGCGCGCGTACGCAGACGCTGTGCCCGACACCGCCTACGTGCTCGACGCCAACGGCCAGGTGCTGGAAATCATGGGCCGGCCGGCCACCCGCAGCGACCGCCCCATGACCATCCCCGTGGGCGAGCGTTTGCAGGACCACCGCCCTGCGGACATGGTCAACACCTACATGCAGACCATCCGCCGGGCCTTGTCCACCGGCGAGGTGCAGACGCTGGAGAGCGAGCTGGACGACGTGCGCGGCGAAAAGCACTGGTTCGAAGCACGGGTCGCCGTGATCGAGCGCCCCGCGGCGGGCACGCCGGCCGAGCATGACCGCCTGCCGGACGAGCCGCCCGAACAGGTGATCTGGCTCTCGCGCGACGTGACCGGCCGCATCCACACCGAACAGCAACTGCGCCAGCTCAACGACGAACTGGAACAGCGCGTGGCCGAGCGCACGCGCGAGCTGCACGATGCGGCCGACGAACTGCGGCGCTTCAACTACACCGTCTCGCACGACCTGCGAGCACCGCTGCGCGCCGTCGAGGCCTACACCGCCCTGGCGGTGGAAGAAGCCGGCGAATCGCTCAACCCGACGGCGGCCGATCTGCTGGAGCGCGCCCGCAAATCGGCCCACCAGCTGGCGCAGATGGTCGAGAGCCTGCTGAACCTCTCGCGCATCGGCGAGATCCCGCTGCAACCGAGCTGGCTGGACCTGTCGGCCATGGCGCGCGAGATCTGCCAGGCCTTCGAGATCGATCGCGGCAACCACCGCCTGCAATGCCACGTGGAAGCCGGCATGACCGTCTGGGCCGACGAACACCTGCTGCGCAGCCTGCTGCAGAACCTGATCAACAACGCCGTCAAGTACAGCGCGCACCGCGAGCCGGCCCTGGTCGAGATCGGTGGCCAGCCGCAGGCCGACGGCTCGCTGATCGTGCATGTGCGAGACAACGGGGCGGGCTTCGACATGGCCCGCGCCAGCCAGCTGTTCCAGCCCTTCACCCGCCTGCATTCGGCCAAAGAGTTTCCGGGCGACGGCATCGGCCTGGCCACCGTGCGCCGCATCGTGATCCGCCACGGCGGCCGCATCTGGGCGCAAGGCCAGATCGACGCCGGCGCCACCATCTCGTTCTCGCTGCCTCCGCCGCCACGCGAACGCGAGTTCACCACCAGCCGCCCCGCCCCGCTCTGGCCCGACATCGAGTCCTGAAAAAAGAAAACCCGCCGAAGCGGGTCTGGGAGAACGAAGGGTCTTCGTCCAGGACATCGTGGAACTGGCTTTGCCAGGCCGCAGATGTCGCCCCCTGGGGGGTGACGCGCCGCAGGCGCGGCGCGGGGGGAGCCATCACCCCATGTGCAGGCCGCCGTTGACCGAGAAGTCCGCACCGGTGGCGTAGCCGCCCTCTTCGCTGGCCAGCCAGGCGATGATGGAAGCGATTTCGCTGGGCTTGCCCAGGCGCTTGACCGGCACCGTGGCGACGATCTTTTCCAGCACGTCGGGGCGGATGGCGTTGACCATATCGGTGCCGATGTAGCCCGGGCTCACGGTGTTGACCGTCACACCCTTGGTGGCCAGTTCCTGCGCCAGCGCCATCGAGAAACCGTGCATGCCGGCCTTGGCGGCCGAGTAGTTGGTCTGGCCAGCCTGGCCCTTCTCGCCGTTGACCGACGAGATGTTGATGATGCGGCCCCAGCCCTTTTCGACCATGTCACCCACGACCTGCTTGGTCACGTTGAACATGGAGTCCAGGTTGGTGTTCATCACCGCGTCCCAGTCGTCACGGGACATCTTCAGGAACATGCGGTCCTTGGTGATGCCGGCGTTGTTGACCAGCACGTCGATGGTGCCGTGCTCGGCCTTGGTCTTGGAAAACGCTTCGACGGTGGAATCCCAGTCGCCCACGTTGCCGACCGAGGCGTAGAAGGTGTAGCCCAGGGCCTTCTGCTCGTCCAGCCACTTGGTGAAATCGCGCGTCGGGCCGCAACCGGCGATGACCTTGAAGCCCTCTTGGTGCAGGCGCTGGCAGATGGCGGTACCGATGCCGCCCATGCCGCCGGTGACGTATGCAACTTTTTGACTCATGTTATGTGCTCCTCTTGGTGGTGCCGAAATGGCAGAAAAAATCGAAGAAAGTGTCTTGTTCAAGTGGTGCGGTGGAACCGGCTTTGCCGGGCCACACGCACCGCCCCCTGGGGGGTGACGCCAAAGGCGGCGCGGGGGGGGTTATCTCTCCACCGCCAGCGACACGCCCATGCCGCCGCCGATGCACAGCGCGGCCAGGCCCTTCTTGGCGCCGCTGCGCTGCATTTCGTGCAGCAGCGTCACCAGGATGCGGCAGCCGGACGCACCGATGGGGTGACCGATGGCGATGGCGCCACCGTTGACGTTGACCTTGGTCGGGTCGATGTCCAGCGCCTGGTTCACGGCGCAGGCCTGCGCAGCGAAAGCTTCGTTCAGTTCGAACAGGTCCACGTCCGACGCCTTCCAGCCCGCGCGGGCCAGGGCCTTCTGCGAGGCGGGCACCGGGCCCATGCCCATCGTGGCGGGGTCCAGGCCGCTGGTGCCGAAAGCGGCGATGCGCGCCAGCGGCGTCAGGCCCAGGGCGGCGGCTTTCTTGGCGCTCATCACCATCACCGCGGCGGCGCCGTCGTTGATGCCCGAGGCGTTGCCAGCGGTGACGGAACCGGCCTTGTCAAAGGCGGGGCGCAGACCGGCCAGCACTTCGGCGGTGGTCTTGGCGTTGATGAATTCGTCGCTGTTGAAAACGATCGGGTCACCCTTGCGCTGCGGGATGCTCACGCCGACGATCTCGTCCTTGAACTTGCCGGCGGCCTGTGCGGCCGCGGCCTTCTGCTGGCTGCCGGCAGCCAGGGCCTCCAGCATTTCGCGGGTGATGCCCTGGGTTTTGGCCACGTTCTCGGCGGTGATGCCCATGTGGTACTGGTTGTACACGTCCCACAGGCCGTCCACGATCATGGTGTCGGTCATCTTCCAGTCGCCCATGCGCTGACCGTCGCGGCTGCCTTGCAACACGTGCGGGCTGGCGCTCATGTTTTCCTGACCACCGGCGATCACGATCTCGCTGTCGCCCCAGGCCACGGCCTGTGCGGCCAGCATCACGGCCTTCAGGCCCGAGCCACAGACGGCGTTGATGGTCAGGGCCGGCGTTTCCTTGGCCACACCGGCTTTCATCATGGCCTGGCGGGCCGGGTTCTGACCTGCGCCAGCGGCGAGCAACTGGCCCATTATCACTTCGCCGATCGCGTAGACGGGCAATCCGGTACGGGCCAGCAACTCCTTGATGACGATGCTGCCGAGTTCGGTGGCCGGGGTCTTGGCGAGCGAGCCGCCGAACTTGCCCACAGCGGTGCGGGCGGCTGAAACGATGACGATGTCTTCCATGTTTTTCCTCTTGGGGTTTTGAAACAATCCGTTAGCCCCGAACGGGTCGAGGCGCTTGCAGTCGTGGTGCCAGGGCCTTGCCAGGCACAGCCCGAGCGGGATGCCGTCAGGCCTTGGCCTTCACGTAGCGCCCCGGCGCCGGTTCGATGGCGGCGTAGGTCTTGCCCTTGCCGTAGGTCTTGGGCGCAGCAATTTGCTTGCCCGCCAGCGGCTTGAGCCAGGCGGCCCAGTCGGTCCACCAGCTGCCCTTGTGTTCGGTGGCGCTGGCGATCCAGTCATTGGCATCGGCCGGGAACTTCCCCTCGGGGCCGATCCAGTGGCTGCGCTTGCCTGCGGCGGGCGGGTTGATCACGCCGGCGATGTGGCCAGAAGCGCCCATCACAAAACGCTTCTTGCCCGGGAACACCTGGGTGCTGGCGTAGGCACCTCCGATGGGCACGATGTGGTCTTCGCGCGAACCGTAGATGTAGACCGGCAGCTTGACCTTGCGGAAATCGATCTTCTCGCCGCAGACCGTGGTCTTGCCGGGTTGAATGAGGTTGTTCTCCAGGTACATGTTGCGCAGGTACCAAGCGTAATAAGGACCGGGCAGATTGGTCGCGTCGGAGTTCCAGTACAGGAGGTCGAACGGGGGCGGCGACTCGCCCTTGAGGTAGTTGCCCACCACGTAGTTCCAGACCAGATCGTTCGGGCGCAGGAAGCTGAAGGTGGTGGCCAGGTCGCGGCCCGGCATGAGCCCGCCCTGCGCGAATTGCATCTCGCGCATCTTGACGAAGGCTTCGTCAATGAAGACGTCCAGAATGCCGGTGTCGCTGAAGTCGATCAGCGTGGTCAGGAAGGTGGCGCTGTGGACCGGCGTTTCGCCACGCGCGGCCAGCACGGCCAGCGCGTTGCTGAGCATGGTGCCGCCGACGCAGAAACCCAGCGCGTTGATGGTCTCGGCGCCGGTGATGTCTTGCGTGACGCCAATGGCCTGGATGACCGCGTTCTGGATGTAGTCGTCCCAGGTGGCCTGGGCCAGCGATTCGTCGGGGTTGCGCCAGCTCACCACAAAGGTGCGGTGTCCCTGCTCCACGCAGTAGCGGATCAGCGAGTTGCTGGGCTGCAGGTCGAGGATGTAGAACTTGTTGATGCAAGGCGGCACCAGCAGGAATGGCCGCTCGTAGACCTTGGCCGTCAGCGGCTTGTACTCGATCAGCTGGAACAGCTCGTTCTCGAACACCACGGCGCCTTCGGTGGTGGCCACGTTCTTGCCCACCTCGAACACGCTTTCGTCCGTCATGGACACGTGGCCCTGCTTGATGTCGTGCAGCAGGTTGGCCACACCCTTGGCGATGCTCTCGCCCTGGGTTTCGATGGCCTTTTTCTGCGCCTCGGCGTTGAACGCGAGGAAGTTGCTCGGTGCGCTGGCATCGATCCACTGCTGCACCGCAAAGCGCACGCGCGCCTTGGTTTTGGCGTCGCCTTCCACGGCCTCGGCCATGGCCATCAGCGTGCGGGCGTTGAGCAGGTAGGCCGCGGCCGAGAAGGCCGCCACCGGGTTGCTGGCCCAGGCTTCGCTGGAGAAGCGGCGGTCGCCCTGGGGCTTGGCCTCCAGGCCCTGGTTCCACAGACCAGCAACGTCTTTGAGATAGGTGTTCTGGAGTTCGAGCAGCTTGGCCGGATCAAAGCTGACCTTTTGCCCGGCCGCCTGGTTGAACAGATCTCCCAGGCCCGGCAGGTTGCCCATGGGCGGCATGGCCATGCCAAACGGATTGGCCGCGCCGGCTTGCGGCATGAAGGCTTTGAAAGCGGCGAAGGGATCGGCCGCGGGCGTACCCGCTGGCATGTGCGCGGCGGCGCCCGGAAAGGCCTGCGCCGCCTGCGTCCATTGGCTGATGAGGTTTTGCTGGAACTGCTGTGCAGCCTCCAGCCAAGGCTGAGGTTGGGATTTCCCAGATGTCATACGTGTCTCCATTGGTTTTGCCCTGCGGCTTATGATCGGCTCCCTCTGGGGAGAGGACCGGGGTTTTCCCTAGTGTTGATCGACCTGCTTCCAGCAAGCTGACAACACCCCAACCCGTTGCGCGAGGAACGCTGTGTACCTGGTGGTGATTGCCTGGATGTATGTGGTGCTGATGATGTCGGTGGCCGAAGCGTCGAACACGACGGGCACCGTTCTCGGAGCCATTGTGACCTTCTTTTTGTACGGTTTGCTGCCGGTCGCACTGGTGGTTTACCTGATGAGGGCGCCGGGACGCCGCAAGGCAATCAAAGCACGCGAAGCGGCCGAAAACGCAGCGCGTCGGCAAGCCACTGCGTCACCCGATGTGGATGCAGGCGGCCATGCGACCGGTGCTGCCCAGGCGGGCGGCGTCGCGCCGGTGCGAGAAGAACCGTGAAGCCTGCGTGACGGTGCACCAGGCTGGTGTGCCGTCGTTGCCGAACAACCGGGTGATGCCCATGGCCTGCAGGCGCAGGCGCGCCAGTTGCGGCAGGTTGGCCAGGTACTTGCCCCTTGCAGGGAGTGGCTGGAAACAGCTGGCCGCATCACCGCTCCAGGCCAAGAAGGCGGCTCGCACCTCTTCGCCCACCTCGAACGCCTGGGGACCGATGCACGGCCCCAGCCAGGCCAGTGTGTGGCCCGCCATCTGCTCGCTGGTGCCCAGGGGTTGCTGGCGCCGCAGCGCCGCGGTCATCTCGGCCCAACAGGTTTCCAGCACCCCCTGGCCGGGCACATCGGCCCCCGCCCCCACCAGACCGCGCCAGCCGGCGTGCGCAGCGGCCACCACCGTGCCATCCGTGTCGGTGAACAGTACAGGCAGACAGTCGGCCACCATGACCGCGCAGGCCACGCCGGACTGAGCGGTGACGCAGGCATCGGCCACGGTACCGTCGGGCGTGTGCGCGTCCAGCGTGGCGACCGCGGTGCCGTGCACCTGCTGCAAGAACACCGGGCGCGCTCCAAGCCACTGCCCGAGGCGAGCGCGGTTCGTTTGCACGGCCGCAGGGTCGTCGCGCACATGGTCACCCAGGTTGAAGCTGTCAAAGGGCGCCGCCGACACCCCGCCCGTCCGCGTGGTGAAGAGGGCCTTCACATGGCTCGGCGCTGGCCAGTCGGGCACCAGCCAGTCTTCGGGCATCGGCATCAGGCTTCGTGGTCCGGGCAGGCCGAAGGCTGGGCCTGCTGGAACGCCGGCAAGGCCATGCAGGCGTCGAACGCGGCCATGGTGCGCGGCAAGCCGTCCAGCGGCGTGTTGAAACGCTGGCCATTGAAGATCTGCGGTACCAGCAGGCAGTCGGCCAGGGTGGGCGTGTCGCCGTAACAGAAGCGCCCGGCGGGCAGCTGCTGCAGCTGGCGCTCGAAGGCTTCGAGCCCGCTGCGCACCCAGTGACGGTACCAGGTGTTCTTGGTGTCTTCGTCCACTTTCAGTTCCCTGGAGAGGTACTTGAGCACACGCAGGTTGTTGATGGGGTGGATCTCGCAGGCGATCGACTGCGCCAGCGCACGCACGCGGGCGCGGCCGATGGGATCGTGCGGCACCAGCGCGGGTTCGGGGTAGACCTCGTCCAGGTACTCGATGATCGCCATGGACTGCGACAGCCGTGTGCCATCGTCCAGCTCCAGCAAGGGCACCAGCTGGTCGGCCGACACATCACCATACGCGGGCTGCTTGTGTTCGCCCTTGGCCAGGTGCACGGGCACATACTCGTAGGGCAGCCCCTTGAGGGCCAGCGCGATGCGCACGCGGAAAGACGCGGATGAGCGGAAGTAGTTGTAGAGCTTCATGGCAGGCGAGGATAAACGGCTGGAGTGACGGTTCAGTGATGCAGTCTGTGGTGTGGCCGGTGGCGCGGATCAGCGCGTGCGAAGGGTGTGCAGAGCCTGAACCACCGCAGGCACGATGCTGACGGCATTGCTGACGTGGGGAATGGCATCGGTGCTCCAGACCTGGCCCACGCCGGCCTGGCGCAACAGGTCGATGGCGCCGGCCGCGAACAAAGCATGCGTGACCGCAACGTCCACCGACGCGGCGCCGGCCCGCAGCAAGGCCCGCGCGGCCTGGGCCACGGTGTGGCCGGAGCTGGCCACATCGTCCATCAACACGACCGCGCGCCCAGCGATCAGGAGGTCGGGCAATTCGATGTCGACCGCGCGATCGCCGTGGCGCGTCTTGCGGCACACCGCGCTGGTCCACCCGTGGCGCTGTGCAGCCTGGGCCACCCATTGCGCGGACTCCTCGTCGGGTCCGATCAGCAGCACGCCGTGCCGCTGGGTGGCGATGTGGTCAGCCAGCAGCGGCGCGCCGCTGAGCACGATGGCGTCGCGCACGGGGATGGCTTCCTCCAGCGTGGCCACGCGGTGCAGGTGCGGGTCCACGGTGATGACCGCGTCGAACAGCTCCGCCAGGAAGGCGCCGACGATGCGCTGGCTGACCGCCTCGCCGGGGTTGAACGCGATGTCCTGGCGCATGTAGGCCAGGTAAGGCGTGACCAGGCTGAGGTGCCGCGCGCCGAGCTGGCGCGCGGTGCGCGCGGCCAGCAACAGCTCCACCAGCTTCTCGTTGGGCTGGTGGAGACCGCGCCAGAGCACCACGTGGGTGGGCAGCGGGTCGGGCAGGCGCAACCGCAGCTCCCCGTCGGGAAAGCGGTGCCGCTCGATCACCGCCAGCGCGAGCCCACCCGCATCAGCGGCCCGCTGGGCAATCGCCTTTTCGTCGTCAAAACACAACAGCATCAGAACTCCACAAACACTTGAGGCACCTGCCCCGCCTCACCCAGGCTCACGCCGTTGCTGCGCGCGCAGGCCTGGCGGGCAAACTCCAGATCGGCCGGGTAGGCCGCGTACACGCGGTACAGCGTCTGCCCAGCGCGCACCGGGTCGCCCAGTTTGGCGCACAGGTCCACGCCCGCGCCCTGCACCTTGGGCGCGCCGGCCAGCCGGGCGATCTGCGCGATCTGCAGGTTGTCGATGCCGACCACCACGCCGTCGCAAGGTGCCGGCACGTCCAGCGTGAGCGCCCCGAGCGCGGGATGGTGGTGGTCGAACCCGTGCGAGCCCTGCGCCGCGATGAGGGCGCGCATCTGCGCCAGCGCACGGCCCGAGTCGAGGATGTCGCGCGCGATCGCAAAACCGTCGCCGCCGCGCACGTCGGGGCTGCATTCGATCAGGCGCCCAGCCAGCCGCAGCGACTTCTGCCGCAGGTCGTTGGGCGCGTCCGGGTCGCACTCCAGCACCTGCATCACGTCGCGCGCTTCCAGCACCGGGCCAATGCCGCGCCCCACGGGCTGGCGGCCGTCGGTGATGACCACCTCCAGCGACAGGTGCAGGCGCTGGGCCACGTATTCGAACAAGCGGCGCAGCTTCTGCGCTTCGGGCATGGACCGCACCTTGGCTGTCGGGCCAATGGGAATGTCCAGCACGAGGTGGGTGGCCCCGGCCGCGATCTTCTTGGACAGGATGGACGCCACCATCTGCCCCGGCGAGTCCAGCGCCAGCGGCCGCTCGACCGAAATGAGCACATCGTCGGCCGGGGAGAGGTCGGCCGTGCCGCCCCAGGCCAGGCAGCCGTGGTGCTCACGCACGATTCCGGTGAGCTGTTCAAAGGGCAGTTCGACACGGGCCAGCACCTCCATGGTGTCGGCCGTGCCGGCCGGCGAGGTGATGGCCCTCGAAGACGTCTTGGGAAACACCAGACCGTATGCCGAGACGATGGGCACCACCAGCATGGACGTGCGGTTGCCCGGAATGCCGCCGATGCAGTGCTTGTCCACCACCAGGGGCTGCTGCCAGTCCAGCCGGCGGCCGGTGGCCACCATGGCTTCGGTGAGGAAGGCCACCTCCTCGCGGTCCAACTCGCTGCGGTTGCAAGCCACCACAAAAGCGGTCAGCTCGATCTTGGAATAGCGGTGCTGGGCAATGTCCGAGATGACCGCGTGAAAGTCCTCGCGCCCCAGCCGCTCGCCATTGATCTTGCGGAAGAGCGCCGGAATGGATTCGGGCGGCTCGGCCTGCGCAACCGAGGCTGGGTGTCCATCGGCCACTGCCAGCTGGGCAAACGCGTCCTCGGACACCCCCAGCTCTCCGCAACCGACGATGGACACGTCGTCCACCACGTTCAGCGTGGCCAGGATGCGCTTGCCATTGGCCCGCACCTCCACTTTGGACAGGGCCTGGAAGCCCTCGGCCCGCACCACTGCACAGTCGCGGTGCAGGTAGGCCACGTTCTCACGCCAGGTGTCGATGGCCACGCGCCGAAGCGTCAGGCCTTGCGGGGGCGTGGTCACGGCGACGTGGGCCACGGCGGGTGCATCGGTCTCCATGCCCACACGATACACCGGCCCGGCGACACACCGAGCCGTGCGCGCATTCCTATACTCGGTCACCTCCCCTCCTTCCCCCGAAAGGTCTGTGATGAGCTTTGTCTTCACCCCGCCCCCCGTTGTGTCCGTGCCCGTGGTCGGTCGCACCGAACGCTTCCCGGTGCACCGCATTTACTGCGTGGGCCGCAACTACGAGGAACACGCCAAAGAGATGGGCTTCACCGGCCGCGAGCCGCCCTTCTTTTTTCTCAAACCGGCCGACACCATCGTCGTGGTGGATGCGGGCCAGACCGCCCGCATGCCCTACCCCACGCTCACGGGCAACCTGCACCATGAGATCGAACTGGTCGCAGCAATCGGCACCGGCGGCAAGAACATCAAGGCCGCGGACGCGCACAAGCACATCTGGGG
>NZ_JBPCSJ010000227.1:0-6695 GCF_051007235.1 Hydrogenophaga sp.
AGCACGCCAATCAGGGCGGTCGTGACCAGCACTTCGATGAGCGTGAGTCCCTTCATCGACTTGGGTGTGGCTGCAGTACGTTCTACGGCACAGATATACATCGGTGCACTGTACCGACCAGCCCTTCGTCGTTGGCTCCTGAGCCGACAGATTGGTCAACGTGGACGACCAGCGGCAAAAAGTTCGCTTATTGGCGACTATGCCGCTGCGTGTCAGCGCTTCACCTCGTCCACCAACGCCCGGAACTCATCGATGTCTTCAAAGCTTCGGTACACGCTGGCAAAACGGATGTAGGCCACTTTGTCGAGTTTCTTCAACTCGCGCATGACCATTTCACCCAGGCGGGTGGCGGGTACTTCGCGGGCGCCGAGGTTGAGCAATTTTTCCTCGATGCGCTCGATGGCGGCATCGACCTGCTCGGTGCTGACAGGTCGTTTGCGCAGCGCCAGCGCAAACGATGCGCGCAATTTGGCCGGCACGTAGTCGACGCGCCGGCCGTCTTTCTTCACCACGGCCGGAAAGCTCACTTCCGGCCGTTCGTAGGTGGTGAAGCGCTTTTCGCAGTGTCCGCACTGCCGGCGCCGGCGGATGAAGTCCGCGTCTTCAGAGACCCGGGTCTCAACGACCTGGGTCTCCAGATGACCGCAGAACGGACATTTCACTTGTAGACCGGGAAGCGGGCCGTCAGAGCATTGACTTTGGCGCGCACGGCTTCGATGTTGGCCGGGTCGCGCGGGTTGTCCAGCACGTCGGCGATCAGGTTGGCCGTGATGCGGGCTTCTTCGTCCTTGAAGCCGCGGGTGGTCATGGCCGGGGTGCCAATGCGCACGCCGCTGGTCACCATCGGCTTTTCCGGGTCGTTGGGAATCGCGTTCTTGTTGATGGTCATGTGGGCACTGCCCAGCACGGCTTCGGCTTCCTTGCCGGTGATGCCCTTGGCGCGCAGATCCACCAGCATGACGTGGCTCTCGGTACGGCCAGACACGATGCGCAGGCCGCGCTGGGTCAGCGTCTCGGCCACGATCTGGGCGTTCTTCACGACCTGCTGCTGGTAGGCCTTGAATTCGGGCGCCAGCGCTTCCTTGAAGGCGACGGCCTTGGCGGCAATGACGTGCATCAGCGGGCCGCCCTGCAGGCCCGGGAAGATGGCGCTGTTGATCGCCTTCTCGTGTTCGGCCTTCATCAGGATGATGCCGCCGCGCGGGCCACGCAGGCTCTTGTGGGTGGTGGAGGTCACCACATCGGCGAACGGCACCGGGTTGGGGTACACGCCCGCGGCGATCAGGCCGGCGTAGTGGGCCATGTCGACCATGAAGATGGCGCCGACCTCGCGGGCCACGCGGGCGAACCGCTCGAAATCGATGCGCAGCGCATAGGCCGAGGCACCGGCGATGATCAGCTTGGGCTTGGTCTCGCGCGCCTTGGCTTCCATGGCCTCGTAGTCGATGGCTTCGTTCTTGTCCAGGCCGTAGCTCACGACGTTGAACCATTTGCCCGACATGTTCAGCGGCATGCCGTGGGTCAGGTGACCGCCTTCGGCCAGGCTCATGCCCATGATGGTGTCGCCGGGCTTGAGGAACGCCAGGAACACGGCTTCGTTGGCCGAGGCGCCGCAGTGCGGCTGCACGTTGGCGGCGTCGGCGCCGAAGAGTTGTTTGACGCGATCGATGGCCAGTTGCTCGGCCACATCCACATATTCACAGCCGCCGTAGTAGCGCTTGCCGGGGTAGCCCTCGGCGTATTTGTTGGTGAGCTGGCTGCCCTGGGCGGCCATGACGGCTGGAGAGGCGTAGTTCTCGCTGGCGATCAGCTCGATATGGTGTTCCTGCCGGGCGTTTTCCAGCTGGATGGCCTTGAACAGCTCGGGATCGGTTTGTTCGATGAGGATGTTGCGGTCGTACATGGTTTGGCAGTCTCTGGAGATGTGGACCCCACGCACTCGGGACGAGCGGCAGGGACTGCCCAGGCGAACGGCTGATCACCCGGCGGTCGGGCGGTGCACTTCCCAGTGGTTGTTCCGACCGGCGGGTCGGAGGGCCACGTCAGCGCCGCCAGCGGAGGTTCCGCTGTGCGCCTATCGCCAGTCGTGCACTGATGTAGTTTAGCCGAGGGCCGCATGCCCCGGTGCGGGTCCGGGGCGGGCCAAGCGGCTGGCGATCAGGAGCTGGAGAGCGCGCTGTCCGGAGCCGGTGCCGTCATGGGCAACGATGTGGGGCGAGGGGCTGCCTCGGGTTCCAGAAGGCCGGTCTGGGTGGGAAGGTCCATGCTGGGTTCGATCGGCGCAGACGCCGGGGCCGCGGTGTACACCGGGAAGCTGGTGGGCATGGGCTTGCCCAGTGCCACGCTCTGGATGCGCAGGTGCTCGGACATCACCTTGTTGATGTAATCAGCGCCGTCGCTGGTGACCGCGCCGACGTACAGACGCAAGCCGCCTTCGACGGATCCGGCCTGCTTGATGGCGTCCTGCAGCACTTTCACGCCCACGCGCAGGTTGGATACCGGATCGAACGCGGCCATGTGGCCGCCAAAGTTCTCGTACTTGTCGGTGTGCACACGGGTGAGCACCTGCATCAGGCCCTGCGCGCCGACCGGGCTTTGCGCGTAGGGATTGAAGCGTGATTCGATGGCCATGACCGCCAGGATCAGGGTGGGGTCCAGGCGCTGTTTCTGGCCGATGGTGAAGGCCTCGGCCACGAGCACGCTGAGGGGTTCGGGCGCGACGCGGTATTTGCGGCTGAGCCACTGGGCCACATTGGCCTGGGCCTTGGGCAGCTCGGCCGGGTCGAGCGTGCTCACGCGCTCGGTGGCCATGGGGTCCTCGATCGGCGTCGCCTGCGCCAAAGCGCTGACGTCCTGGCGCTGCAGCAACCAGCCCAGCAACTGCTGCTCGGCATCGGCGCGCAGGTCGGCGCGGGCCACAAGGGTGATCACGGCCACCACGATGGCCGTACCGAGCATGGCCATGCCATTGTGGCTGACGTCCAGGAAGCCCTTGTACACATCGGTCAGGGCGGTTTTCAGGGGGGTGACCGGGGACCGCTGGGCGGTGCCGGTGCTGGGGGATCTCGCTGTCATGTTGTCTCTCCGTTCAGGGCTGCACCGGCCGGTGGGCCAAAGCAGTTGGATTGGGGGGACGCCATCGACGCCAGGGCCTCTTGGGCCTGCAGAGCGTCGAATTAGCCGGAATCGGCAGCGCTGGGGTTTACCCGGGGAGGGGGTCAACCGGCGCGAATGGTAGGGGCAGTCAAATACCTAGTCAATGTTTTAGATTTGATTTTTAAGATCTATTGGTAATGAAGATGTGCGCGGTACGGCCGATCATGGGCGTGGAGCGGTGGTCTGCCCAGTGTGGGCGCGGTTGTGGCGAACGTGCTGGCGAGTCGACCGTCTGTCGGCTGGGTACCACCGTTGACGTCGAAACGTCGGCTAGCCAGAGGGTTTGAATGGGCCAACTCTCTGTGATTGAAATTCCCCATGGGTCACTGCGGCCCGGTGTCTTGATCAGCGGGATGGAGCGGAGTAACCTGCAGCTGTCTGCTTCAGTGCAGGCATCAACCGGTTCAACGGTCCGTCCGTGCTCCGGTACCCAACGGGAGCAATCTGTTGCTTCCAGGCTGGAGAGACATCCAACTCCCTCCGCCAAAACCGACGGCAAGTGCACTACGCCCGCCGTCAACCCCGACAGGCTCAGCCTGTCGGGGTTTCTTATTTCTGGGGTGCTGGTTTTGCTCTCGCTCGCTGGGGTGTGATGACGCGATGGGCTTCGGCGACACTGGTGGCATGGACGCTGAACGCTCTGAATCTTTATCCACCGCTTCCCTTGTGACGTCGCGCGCAGGGCGTAGGCGACGCCGCCTCTTCGTTGCGCTGGCGGTGCTGTTGGGCCTGTGGGCGCTCGCCTGGCTGGGTGGACCGCCGCTGCTGAAGTGGCAGCTGCAGAAACAGGCCAGCCAGGCGCTGGGCCGCACCGTCACCGTGGACCACGTCGATGTTCGTCCCTGGTCGCTGGAGCTGGAGGTCACGGGCCTGAAGGTGGCCGATGCCACGGGCGCTGCCGAGCAGTTTTCGCTGGCGCGCCTGTATGTGGATGCCGAGCTGCAGTCGTTGCTGCGCCTGGCGCCGGTGGTGGATGCGCTGGTGCTGGAGCAGCCGCGGCTGCGCCTGCGCCACCTCGGGCAAGGGCGGGATGACGTGGACGATGTGCTGCAGCGTCTGAACCATCCCGACCCCTCACCGCCAGGGGAGCCCCGCAAGTTCGCGCTCTTCAATCTGACGCTGACGGGGGGAGCCGTCGAGTTCGTGGACGTGCCGGTGGGCGTCACGCACCGGCTTGAGCAACTGGTGGTGCGGCTGCCGTTCCTGAGCAATCTCGATTCGCGCCGCGACGTGAAGACGCAGCCCCACCTGGCCTTCGAACTCAACGGCAGCACGTTTGATTCGTCTGGCGAGTCGGCGCCGTTCGCGGTTTCGCGCGCCACCGATCTGCAATTCCGTGTGCCGTCGCTGGACCTTTCGCCCTACCTGGCGTATTGGCCGGCGCAGTGGCCCTTGCGGCCGCAGGCCGGGTTCGTGCACCTGGCCTTGCAGCTGGCTTTTGAACAGCGCGAGACCCCCCAGGTGGTGCTGTCGGGCGATGTGGCGTTGTCGGGTGTCCGGTTGCAACAGGTCTTTGCGGGCGCTGCGCCGGCCGATGCTCTGGGGTTTGAACGCCTGGCGGTCGAGATCCGCCGGGCCGAGCCGCTGGGGCGGCAGATCCACCTGGGCAAGATCGCCTGGCAGGGGCCTCAGCTGGCGGTGTCGCGCGACCCCAAGGGTCGCCTGAACCTGCAGCGGGTGGCCGAGGGGTTCACGGCCGGCGTCCCGAAGGCGGCTGAAGCCACTCCGCCAACCCCGCCGACCGGGGCGCCCTGGCAGGTCCGTGTGGACGAGGTGATGGTCAGCGGCGCGGCCCTGCGCTGGGACGACGCCGCGGTGCAACCCCAGTCCCGGCTGGCGCTGGAAGACCTGAAGGCCACCGCGCGCGACCTGACCTGGCCCATGCAACGGCCGGTACCGTTCGAGCTGAGCACCCGGCTGGGCACCAGCAGCATGACCGTGCAAGGCAGCGCCACCCAGGCCCGTGCGCAGGCGCAGCTGAGCCTGACTCCGTTGCCGCTCAGCCCGTTTGCGCCGTACCTGGCGCAGACCTTGGCCCTGCCCCTGAGCGGGCAGGTGGCGGCCGACCTGTCGCTGGATTGGCAGGCGGCGCAGCCGGACCACCCCATGGCACTGGTGCTGGGCGCGTCCCGACTGGCGCTCAGCGATCTGGCCCTGGGTGCGCCTCGCAGCCCGCAGGCGGCCTTGCAGGCGCTGGAGGTGCAGGGCGCCCGGGTCGATCTGGCGCAACGCGCGGTGAGCATCGAGCGGCTGCAGCTCCAGCGCCCGCGGGTGCAGGTCGAACGCGACGCGCAGGGCCAGTGGTCGGTGCAGCGCTGGCTCAAGCCCGCGCCCGCCAGCGCCCCGGCCGCGGGCGCCCCCGCGGCCGGTCAGCCCTGGACGCTGGCCCTGCAGAACCTGCTGCTGGGCGAGGGCGCGGTGCAGTTCAAGGATGCGAAGCCCGCCGAAGCGGTGCAGCTGAACGTGACGGGCATCCAGCTGCAGCTGCAGAACCTGCAGCCCATGACGGCGCGGCAGGCGGCCATGCCACTGACGTTGGCGGCCAAAGTGGCCGATGCCGGCGGCGGACCGAACGAGGCAGGGCGCCTGAATTACAAGGGCGCGCTGCGCCTGCCGGCCCCCGCGCCGAGCCGCGATGGCTTGCTGGTCAAGGGGCAGCTGCAGGCCGATCACCTGCCGGTGCATGCACTGGTGCCGTACTTTGGTGAGCGTCTCAACCTCGATTTGCTGCGCGCGGACACCAGCTACCGCGGTGCGGTCGAACTGGGACTGCCCGCGGACGGACTGGCGCTGTCGCTGGCCGGCGACGTGGCGCTGGAGGACTTCCGCGCCAACACCCTGGCGCCCAGCGAAGAGCTGCTGGCCTGGAAGGCGCTGAACCTGCGCGGATTGCAGCTCGCGCTGGCGCCCGGCCAGCCGCTGCGCCTGGCGGTCAACGAGACGGTGCTCAGCGACTATTTCGCGCGGGTCATCATCAGCGAGCAGGGGCGCATCAACCTGCAGGGGCTGGTCAAGGACAGCGGAGCCCCGTCGCTGCCCGGCGGCAGTGCGACCGGCACGGTGTCCACCAGCCCGTCTGGCACCCTGACCGCTGCCGCACCGGTGGCCGTGCAGGCCGGACCTGCACCCGACATCCGTTTCGGTCCCATCAGCCTGGTCAATGGACGGGTGTTCTTTTCCGACCGATTCATCCAGCCCAACTACTCGGCCAACCTGAGCGAGCTCAGCGGTGGCCTGAGCGCCTTCAGCAACGTCAGCACGCCCGGTGGCGGCACGCCGCAACTGGCCGACCTGGCGCTGCGCGGCCGGGCCGAGGGCACGGCGGCACTGGAGATCTTGGGCAAGCTCAACCCGCTGGCCCAGCCGCTGGCGCTGGACATCCAGGGCAAGGTGCGCGACTTGGAGCTGCCGCCGCTCTCGCCGTACAGCGCCAAGTACGCGGGTTACGGCATCGACCGCGGCAAGCTCAGCGTGGACGTGCGGTACAGCGTCGCGCCCGACGGCCAGCTCAACGCCAGCAACCAGATCGTGCTCAACCA
>NZ_JBPCSJ010000228.1:0-23728 GCF_051007235.1 Hydrogenophaga sp.
GCCAGCGCGCCACTGGGCGCGATCTCGATGCGAAAGCGCACCGCCCCCTGTTCGGGCCCTTCGTGGGCGGTGCCCATGAGGCTGCGCAGGTGCTGGCCCCAGTTGTGGCGGTAGCGCGTGCTGTTCGTGAGGGTGTAGCGGCCCGCCTGCGCCCATTCCTGGGCCGACGGCGCCGGGGGCGCGTCCATGAAGGCCGTGCCTGGCTGCGGGGCGGTGACCATGGGCGGGGCTGCGCGCGTCGGGCGCGCAGGGAGTGGCTTGGCCGCGGTCACCGGGGGTGGAGGGGAAGGTGGTGGCGGTGGCGCGACGGGCGGCGGCTCGGCCGGTGGCACCACCACCGCCGTCATGACCACCGGTGCGTCGGGTGCCTTGTCCGGCCGGGAGGTGAACGCGTTCAGCGACAGCCCCAGGACCACCAGATGCAGCACCACCGAGCCGGCCACCGCCCAGCGCAGGCCCGCGGCTGTTCGAGGCCACCCAGGCGGGGGGCGTGTGTCAGGGGAAGTTGTTTGGGTGGCCACGATCCAACGAATTGTCCATGGCGGTCATGAACGAGCGACGCCTGTCTGCCCCGTCTGGCGAGCGCTTTGCCGGCTGTGCTGATCGAGTGACCGGTCCCGGCCATACCGGTGGGCAGAGCCCTGCCGGATGCGTTCGCGTGGCTTCAAAGCGCCACGCTGCGCAGGCCGGCAAAGATGTCGTTGCGCTCGGGCGTGAAGTAGTTGCGGTACTGCGGGTGGCGTAGGCGCGGGTGGGTGGCGGCGCTGGCGCCCTTGAGCACCGGACGGCCATCGAACCAGGGTTGGGAGTATTCGCGGTACGGGTGCGGTGTGAAGCCGGGGAAGGGCGCGAAAGGGCTGGCCGTCCATTCCCAGACCTGGCCCCAGGCAAAGCCGCTGTGCTGGCTGGCAGTCACCCACTCGGCTTCGGTGGGCAGGCGGCGCCCGGCCCAGGCGCACCAGGCCTGGGCTTCAAAGAACGTGAGGTGGCAGGCCGTTGCGTTCTGATCCAGCGCCTGCCACCGGCCCCAGCGCTGATGTTCCCAGTGGCCGTCGCTGCGCAGGCGCAGGTAGCGTGGCGCCTGCGCGGCATGGGCCAGGCGCCAGGCCCAGCCGGCCTCGCTCCAGAAGCGGCGCTGCGCGTAGCCGCCGTTCTCCACAAACGGCAGGAACTGCGCCCAGGTGAGCGCTCGGGCGTCGATGCGGAAGGCCTGTACGTCCACCGTTTGCGCACCCAGTTCGTTGTCGAACGCAAAGCCCGGGCCGCTGTGGCCCAGCGTGATGCGGGTGGCCGGTACGGCCAGCTCGGCTGGGCTGGCGTGCGCAGCGGTCGTGGCCGTGGCAGCGGTGATGGCGTCGCATGGGTCGAAGCCCAGGCGCTGCGCCATGTAGACCGCGGCTTCGGCGTGCATGTCTTCGTGCAGCAGCGCGAGGCGGAACAGGTACAGGCCGGTGTCGTCGTCGGCCGCGTCCTGCAGCAGCGCCAGCGTCTGGTCCAGGCTGGCGGCCAGGTCGGCGCGGGTGGTCTGCGCATCGGGCAGCGGCAGCTGCCAGCGCGTGTCGTGCGGCACCCGGCTGGAGTCGTAGAGCGCGTCGGCGTCCACGCCGCGGGCCGACTGGCGTGCGGGCAGGCGTGGGGCGTCTGGCTCGGCGGCCAGGCCGCTAGCGCGCTGCGGGTGGCGGGCGATCCACCCGTCGGCAAACCAGCCGATGTGGCCCAGCTCCCACAGCGGCGGGTTCAGCTCGGGGGCGCAGGGCACGGCCAGGTTGGGGCCAAGCGCTGCCTCGTAGGCGGTGAACAGGGTCAGGGTGCGGGTGCGGCTCTCGCGCAGCGCGCCGGCCAGTGCGGTCTTGTCCAGGCGCCGGGCAGCCTCGCCCGCGTTGTGCTCGACAATGTCCGTCACGTTCACGCCCATGAAAAAGCCCTCTCTTTGCATCGTCACGCCGGCCCTGGCAGACGCCAACAACGGCAACTGGCAGACCGCGCGCCGCTGGGCGCGGATGCTGGCGGGCCATTATGGTGTGCGCCTGGCTGCTCAATGGCCCGATGGCCCCACGGCAGAGGACGGAACAGCGGTCTTGCTGGCCCTGCACGCGCGCCGCTCGGCGGCCAGCATCGACGCCTGGGCGCAGGCCCACCCGCAACGGCCGCTGGTGGTGGCGCTGACGGGCACCGACCTGTACCGCGACATCCACCACGATGCGCTGGCGCAGCGTTCGCTGCAGCAGGCCACGCGGCTGCTCGTGCTGCAGGACCAGGGGCCTCTGGCACTGCCCGACGCCCTGCGCGACAAGTGCCGTGTGGTGCTGCAGTCCAGCACGCGGCGCCAGACCCTGCCCAAGACCGCTGCGCGGTTGCGCGCCATCGTGGTCGGCCACCTGCGCGACGAAAAGTGGCCGCAGACCATCTTCGATGCCGCGCGGCTGATCGGCCCTCAAGAAGGCATCACCATCACCCACATCGGCCGCGACCTGGACCCGGCGCTGGCCGACGCCGCCCGCGCCACGCAGGCGGCCTGTCCGCACTACCGCTGGCTGGGCGGCCTGGCACACGGCGCCACGCGCAGCCGCATCCAGCGCGCGCACCTGCTGATCCACCCCAGCCGCATGGAAGGCGGCGCCCACGTCATCATGGAAGCCGCACTCAGCGGCACGCCGGTGCTGGCCTCGCGCATCGCGGGCAACGTGGGCATGCTGGGCACCGCCTACGGCGGCTACTTCCCGCCCGGCGACGCAGCGGCCCTGGTGGCCCTGCTGCGCCGCTGCCGCGCCGGCCAGCAAAGCCCCGACGGGGGCCCGCTCGCGGCCCTGCAAGCACAATGCAGCGCCAGAGCACCGCTGTTCGAGCCCGCTGCCGAACGCGCCGCCTTGTTGCAGGCCCTGCAGGACCCGCTGTGAAAACACCCACGGAGAACCCCATGAACGCCCCCACCACGCCCACCCAGACCCAGCCCCGCCTGACCAGCCTCTCGCACGGCGGCGGTTGCGGCTGCAAGATCGCGCCCGGCGTGCTCAGCGAGATCTTGAAGGGCACCAGCGCCATGCCCATCCCCAAGGAACTGCTGGTGGGCATCGAGACCGCCGACGACGCGGCCGTCTACCAACTCAACGACGAGCAGGCGCTGATCGCCACCACCGACTTTTTCATGCCCATCGTCGACGACCCGTTCGACTTCGGCCGCATCGCCGCCACCAACGCCATCAGCGACGTGTACGCCATGGGCGGCACGCCCATCATGGCGCTGGCGCTGGTGGGCATGCCGATTTCCGTGCTGAGCACCGAGACCATCGGCAAGATCCTTGACGGCGGGCGTGCCGTTTGCAGCGCCGCCGGCATCCCCATCGCGGGAGGCCACACCATCGACTCCGTCGAACCCATCTACGGCCTGGTCGCGCTCGGTCTGGTGCACCCCAAGCGCGTCAAGCGCAACGCCGATGCGAAGGCGGGCGACCGCCTGATCCTGGGCAAGCCGCTGGGTGTGGGCGTGCTCTCGGCCGCGCTCAAGAAAGACGCGCTGTCCGCCGACGGCTACGCGCAGATGATCGCCAACACCACGAAGCTGAACACGCCCGGCCCCGACCTGGCCGCCATCGACGGCGTGCACGCGCTGACCGACGTGACCGGCTTCGGCCTGGCTGGCCACGTGCTGGAAATGGCGCGCGGCTCGGACACGACGGTGCAGCTGGACATGGCGCGCGTGCCGCTGATCGGCGGCGTGCGCGACCTGGCCGCGCAAGGCATGGTGACCGGCGCCAGCGGCCGCAACTGGGCCGCCTACGGTGACGAGATCCGGCTGGCCGACAGCGTGGCGGCTGTGGACAAGGCGCTGCTGACCGACCCGCAGACCAGCGGCGGCCTGCTGGTGGCCTGCGCGCCCGATGCGGTGGAGCAGGTGCTGGCCGTGTTCGCCCGGCACGGCTTTGCGGCCGCCGCCGAGGTGGGCGAGATCGTGCCGGCCCGTGCCGACGGCGTGCGCCTGCAGGTGGTCTGACGGTCCTGCCGGTGTCGAAAACGCGGCGGCTGCTTCGTCGCGAGAGGACAGGCCGTTGTGCGGCCTGCTCTTCACCCATCATTCTCTGGAGAACACCATGAGCAGCCCCACCGATACCGGCACCGTCACCCTGCACCGCGTGCTGCGCGCCCCGCCCGAGCGGGTGTACCGCGCCTTCCTCGACCCCGACGCGATGGCCAAGTTTCTGCCGCCGCACGGCTTCACCGGCCGCGTGCTGGAGATGGATGCCCGCGTGGGCGGCATCTACCGCATGCAGTTCACCCACTTCGGCAACGGCCAGACGCACGCCTTTGGCGGCAAGTACCTGGAGCTGGTGCCGAACGAGCGTATCGTCAACACCGATGTGTTCGACGACCCGAACCTGCCCGGCCAGATGATCACCACGCTGACTTTCAAGGCGGTGTCGGTGGGCACCGAGCTGACCGCGGTGCAGACCGGCATTCCTACCGTGATCCCGCTGGAAGGCTGCTACCTGGGCTGGCAGGAAACGCTGCAGCTGCTGGCGCAGCTGGTGGAAGCAGAGGTGGCATGACCCCCCTGCGCCGCCTGCGGCGTCACCCCCTTCAGGGGGCGCCAGCAGCGGCCCGGCAAAGCCGGTTCCGCGCTGGCCCGCGTTGGGGCTTGTGCTTGCCGACAACCCTTTCACTTTTAAAAGTCCGTCCGTTCAAAGGCCCATTCCCATGCTGCTCTCCACCTGGCTGCTCTACGTGGCCGCCGTTTTTGTCCTCACCGTCACGCCCGGTCCCTCGGTGCTGATGTGCGTGTCCACCGCGGTGAACCTGGGCCCGCGCAAGGCGCTCATCACCTCGCTGGGCAGCACCTCGGCCATCGTCGGGTTGATGACCCTGTCGGCACTGGGCCTGGGCGCGCTGCTCGCGGCGTCCGAAACCCTGTTCACCGCGCTCAAGTGGGCCGGCGCGGCCTACCTGGCCTACTTGGGCGTGCGTGCGCTGCTGGCCCCGGCGTCTGACATTCAAGTCGCGGGTGGCGCAGTGGCCGGCGGCCGCCGTCTGTTTGCGCAGGGCTTTCTGGTGGGCCTGAGCAACCCCAAGGCGCTGTTGTTCTTCGGGGCGCTGTTCCCGCAGTTCCTCAACCCGGCGGCGCCGCAGCTGCCGCAGTTTCTGGTGCTGGGCGCCACCTTCGTGTTCTTTGAACTCGGCTGGCTCACCGTCTACGCGCTCAGCGCCGCCCGCGCCCAGCGCTGGCTGCAGCAACCGCAGCGCGCCCGCCAGTTCAACCGGCTGACCGGCGCGGTGTTCCTGCTAGCGGCCGGCCTGCTGGCCACCAGCAAACGCCAACCCGCCTGAGAAGCTCAGACACCATGCAGACGTCGCCCCGTATCCTGGTCTTTGACATCTTCGGCACCGTGGTGGACTGGCACGGCTCCATCGTGCGCGAGATGGCCGCCCGTCACCCCCAGGTGGATGCCGACGCTTTTGCGCTCGCCTGGCGTGCCGGCTACCAGCCGGCCATGGAGGTGGTGCGCAGCGGTGGCCGCGGCTTCGTGAAGCTGGACCTGCTGCACCGCGAAATCCTCGATGGCATCCTGCCGCGCTTCGGGCTGGGTCACCTGGGCGAAGCCGAGCGGGCCGTGCTCAACCGCATATGGCACCGCCTGGCCGCCTGGCCCGACAGCGTGGCCGGCCTCACGCGCCTGAAGGCTCGCTTCACGAGCTGCAGCCTGTCCAACGGCAACCTCGGCCTGCTGACCGACATGGCCAAACACGCCGGCCTGCCCTGGGACTGCGTGCTCAGCGCCGAAGTGTTCCGGGCCTACAAGCCCGACCCACGCGTGTACCTGGGCGCAGCCGAGGTGTTCGACGCCGATCCGGCCGAGGTGCTGATGGTCGCCTCGCACCACGACGACCTGGCCGCCGCGCGCGCCTGCGGCCTGCAGACCGCCTACATCGAACGGCCGCTGGAGTTCGGCACCGCGCACCTCAAGGACGTTTCACCCCGGCCTGGCAACACCTGGCACGCGCGGGACCTGCTGCACCTGGCCGACTTGGTCGGCGCCTGAGGAACCGCGCTCCCGGGTTTCAACCGATCCCGAAGCGCCGGGAAACAGCGAAAATATCAGTATTGACTGATATTTTGGAATCCCCATGAACTTTCGTGCCCTGACCCTGGCCGCCGCCACCGCCGCCACCGCCGCCAGCCTGATGCTGGCTCCCGCCGCCCGGGCCGATAACAAAGCTATCGCCACCGACGAGATGGGGGGCTACCTCGAGTTTGTGGACTACGGCGGTGGCGTCATCTTTGCCGAGCAGATCCCCAAGGACGAGTGGCCCAAGATGGTGGTGATCGACGCGCGCGACGCCGGCCAGTTCGCCAAAGGCCACATCCCCGGCGCGATCAACATGGACTGGCGCCAGGTGCTGGCCAAGCGCAACGACATCCCGAAAAACAAGCCGGTGCTGATTTACTGCAACACGGGCTCGCTCTCGGCCCAGGCCGGTTTTGCGCTGCGCGTGGCGGGCTGGGAGAACGTGCGCATCCTGCAGGGCGGCATGGAAGAGTGGAAGGCCAAGGGCGGTTTCGACGCCGCGGCCAGGGCCACCGCGCCGGCGAAGCACTGAACACACACCGGCGGTTCAAGCGCCGGCCAGCGACGCCTTGATCTGCCGGATGGTGGACACGTCGCCCAGGAAGACCTGCAGCACGTCGCGCTCGTGCGGCGTCAGGTCCGGGTTGTCCAGCAGCTTCGTCTTCTGCACGATCAGCTCCAGCGCCTCGGCCAGGTGGCCGATCTGGCGGCCGTAGCTGCCCACCCGCTCCAGCGCCGCCTGCTCCACCGAGGGGTTGGACGAGCTGCCCAGGTTCACATTGAACAGGTGGAACTGCCAGTTCGGCAGGATGGGCTGCGTCAGCGCGTCCGGCGCCAGCTGCCAGGTCAGGGGCATGGTGAAGGTCTGCGGCATGGAGGGCTCCCGTTGGGTTGCTGGAGGTCCGGGATGCAAGCAGAAACGGTGCCGGTGTGGCGGCACAGGTCCATCGCCCTGGGGATGCTTAGGGCTGCGCTGAACAAGTAGCCGAATTGAGTGGCCCGCTACGCAAAGGGTTGCCGACGCGGGTAAGCGGCGCGATTCGACCGCGTGCCCTGGACATACCAGCCGTGCTCGCGCACCCGCCGTGCACAACGGACGCACTCATGCCATGAGGCGCTGACGCGCCAGGTAGATGTTGGCCAGACCCAGCACCACGAACGAGCGCGTGGCGTTCTTGGCAAGGCCCCGGTAGCGCACCTTGGCAAAGCCCCAGAGCCGTTTGACCACAGCGAAGACGTGTTCGACCCGGGCGCGGACCTTGGACTTGTTGTGGTTCCTGGATCGCTCGGCCTCGTCGATCTCGCCGCCCCTGCGCACGCGCTGGTTGGTGAAGTCCTTGGCCTTGGGGGCCTTCGATCCGATCAACGCCTTCTGGCTGGCGTAGGCACTGTCGCCGTACACACGCTGCTCGTTGCCGTGCAGCAGATCGGGCAGCGGGTGCTTGTCGTGCACGTTGGCCGCCGTCACCACAGCGCTGTGCGCCAGCCCGGTGCGGCTGTCCACGCCAATGTGCATCTTCATCCCGAAATACCACTGCTGGCCTTTACGGGTTTGGTGCATCTCGGGGTCGCGCTGCTTGTCGGCGTTCTTGGTCGAGCTGGGTGCACCGATGATGGTGGCGTCCACGATGGTGCCAGTACCCACCTTCAAGCCTCGCGCCTGCAGCACCTCCCCCACTTTGGCAAACAATGCCTCGCCCAGTTTGTGCTGCTCCAGCAGGCGGCGAAACTTCAACAGCGTGGTCCCGTCAGGCACACGCTCGCGCCCCAGATCGATGCCCACAAAGCGGCGCAGCGCCGTGCTATCGAGCAGGGCCTCTTCGCAGGCTTCATCAGCCAGGTTGAACCAGTGCTGCACGAAGTACATCCGCAGCATGCGTTCGAGCCCGATCGGTGGGCGCCCGTTGCCGGCTTTGGGGTAGTGAGGTTCGATGACCGAGCACAGCGCCTGCCACGGCACGATCTGTTCCATCGTCGCGAGGAACGCATCGCGCTTGGTCGGCTTGCGGTAGGACTCGAATCCGTCGCCTTGATCGACTGCCATCGCCAGGGTCTGTTGCTTCATCTTCACCTTCTTGTCTCAGGTGCATCGATACACGCAAACCTCGCGCCAACCCTGGACTTGTTCAGCGTAGCCTTAGCTCCCCACCAACGTGCACAGCTCCACCAGCACGCCGTCCGGGCAGCGCACATACGACACGACCTGCCCCCAGGGCTTGGCCACTGGCGCCGCCATCTCGCGCGCGCCGGCCGCCACCGCGCGCGCATGCGCGGCCGGCACGTCACCGGTCACCAGTGCGATTTCGAAGCCCAGCGGCTGTGCCGAGGTGTCGGCGTGCACATGGCCGCCCGCGAAGTTCAGGTCGCCCAGTGCGTGCGCTGCAAAGCTCAGCGTGGTCGCGCCCGTGTCCAGCTCGCCGTAGGTGCCGCTCTCGTGCAGAAACTTGCGCTGCAGGCCGAACGCCTGTTCAAAGAACGCCAGCGAGGCAGCGACGTCGGGGACGTAAACGATGGTGTAGCCGAGTTGCATCTCGTGTCCTTTGCGTGATCAGGCCGTCATGGCCCAGCCGGTGGGTGCGCAGCGGGGGCAAGACCCGCGCCATCAGCGCACGCGCAGGGGCGCACTGGCAGCCGGGGCCAGGGTGTTGCCGGGGTTCAGGTTGTCCACGAAGTCCAGTTGCAGCGCGTAGCCGCCGGCCGGTGGTGCGAGCCAGGTTTCGGTCTGGCCGTTGGTGAAGTCCATCACCTGTGGCGCCCCCCCGCCACTGGGCGTGAGCGTGAGGCGGAAGTGGCCGGTGTCTTTTTCCTGCTGGGCAGCGTGCGCCACGTTCAGTCCCGACGCGTGGAACTGCACCAGCACGGGAGCGCGCGCTTCGGCGCCCGCTGGCAGCATGATCTGGATGCCCTTGGTCTGCAGCGTCTTGGGGTCGGTGCCCAGCTTCTGCCGCACCGTGATGCGCACCGGTTTGCTGAACACGAAATGCGGCAGGTGCTTCTGGTCGGCCAGCAGCATGCGCAGCGTGTAGTTACCGGGAGCGAGCGTCAGCACGTGCTCCATCTGGCCCTTGCCGAAGTGGATGTACTGCTCGTTGAAGGGCAGGGGCTGCTGGAAGTTCAGCGGCAGCTCGCGGTTGATCAGCAGGTGGTGGTGCCCGCTCTTGGCCCGCGCTGCCTTGGCAATGGGCGCCAGCCCCCAGCCGCCCGAGAGTCCGAACTTCAGCACGAAGGGGGTGTCGATCACGTCACCGTCCTTGAGGTTGGTGAAGTAAGCCTCGGAATTGGCGCGGGGCGTCGGGGCCTGCCAGGGGTGCAGCGTCGGTGCGTCGGCCGGTGCCGGGGCGGGAGCGGTGGCGGGCGATTGGGCCAGCGCGGCCCCGGACAGCGTCAGCAGCGCAGCAGCGGTCAGGCGTTGAAGGGCAGGTGTCATGGGTGGCGGCTTCTGAATGAGGGCCACCCGATTGTGCGGTGTGTCGGCTTCAGCCCGCCGCGGCGGGGGTGGGGGTGCCGGGCAGCGTGTACTTGGCCATGAAGGCGCGGTCGATGCGGTCTTTCCAGCGCCAGACCCAGCCGCCTTCGGCGTGCAGCGGGCCCCAGCTGGCGATGGCGTGACCGGCGCCGCAGGACAGCAGGTTGAGCGTGCGCTGCGGCGGGTGCCAGGGCTTGAGCGGCTGGCTGTTGTGCGCGGCCATGAGGTTGTGCGCCAGCGCCGGGCCGGCGCGCACCGCGTACACACCGCTCTTGGGGTGGGGCGCTTCGGCGCGGGTGGCCACGTCGCCGGCCGCGAACACGTTGGGGTGGCTGGTGCTCTGCTGGCAGGCGTTGACCTGCACGTGCCCGCTGTCCGACAGCGCAAGGCCGCTGCCCTGCAGCCACACCGGCGCGTGCGTGCCGATGGCGAGGATGGGCACGTCGCAGGCCAGGCTGGCGCCGCTGCCCAGGTGCACCAGGCCCTTGTCCACACCGGTGCAGGCTTCGCGCAGCACGGTGATGCCGCGGCGTTTGAGCTGGCGCAGCACGCGCTGTCGCACACCTTCGGGGTAGTTGGCGGCGGGTTCGCCGCCACCGGTGATGAGGGTGAAGCTGGCGCCGGCCGGGCAGGCGTCACGCAGCCGCTGCTCGGCCGCGAAGACCAGTTCCAGCCCGGCCGCGCCGGCGCCGATGACGGCCAGCGATACGGCCTGTTTCTGCGCCAGTTCCAGCACCTGGGGCCAGAGCGCCGCGAAGGCTTCGATGGGGCGCACGATGAGGGCGCGCGCGGCCGCGCCGGGCATCGTGGCGTCCAGCTGGTGGCGGTCGATGATGGCGCCGGTGTCGATGGACAGGCGGTGGTAGGGCAGGTGGTCGGGCGCGCCCTTGTTGCCACCGGCCGCGGCCACCTGAACGGTCTGGGCGACCGCGTCCAGCGCGGTCACGCGGCCCTGTACCCAGCGCGCGCCCGCAGCCTTGAACAGCGGCTCCAGCGGGATCTGGCATTGCGCGCTGGTGTAGCGTCCCGCCACCAGGCCGGGCACCATGCCGCTGTAGGTCTGGAAGGGGTAGGGCGTGAGCACGGTCACGTCCAGGTCGGCGGGGCGGTGCTGCGCCAGCCGCGCCAGCACCTGCACATGGGCATGGCCGGCGCCGAGCAACAGCAGTTTCTGGATGCCTGAGGACATGCCCCGATGTTACGGGTTGTGTCCGACGGGCTCAGGGCGGTGTGGTGCGCAGATCGGCCACCCAGCCGCTGCTGCGGCTGGCGGTGTTGTCGCTGTCGGCGCCGATCAGCACCGTGCGCACCGGTGGCACGGGGCTGCCCGCCGGCAGTTCGTCCGCAAACAGGGTGGCGAAGTCGCGGGCCAGGTCGCGGCTTTCGGAGACCCACTGTCGGGCCGGCGTTTCGCTGCCTCGCAGGCTGATGTAGCGCACGCGCCGGGTGTAGGGGTTGGCGCCCTGCAGGCCGGCCGGACGACCGCTGTCCCACACGTAGCAGACCGTGGCGGCGGGCAGGGCTTCGCCGCTGGCGCTGCGCGCGAGGCGCAGCACGGTGCGCTCGACAAAGGGCACGCGCTCCAGCGGGTGGTCGAACATGACGCATACCTTCACCGCAGCGTCGTCACCGGCCTTGGTGGTGAGGTCGGGCGAGGCTTGGCCATCGGACAGCGGCTGGTCCAGCCGCCAGCGCCACTGCAGGCGCGCGGGCGGCGCGTCTTTCAGGTCGTGGACCAGGGTGCCGTAGGACGAAGCGGTCACCACCTTCACCGCGGGCTGACCGTCGACCCGCCCGGCCTCGATCACGGTGGGCGGGATCGCGGCCTTCTGCTTCGGAAAGCCCACGTAGCGCCAGCCGGGGTGCAGCGTACCGTCGGCCTGGGTGAGCGGCGGCAGGCTCTGCGCGGCCGCGGCCAGCGGCAGCAGGCACGCAGGCACCCACACCTGCCGCAGCCGATCAGCGACCCGCATCGTTGAGCGACCAGTCGTAGTCGAGGTGGCTCACCGCGAGCGACTTCGCTCTCAGCGCGGCCTGCTCGCTGGGCGCGTCGCTCAGCAGCTCGGCGTGTTTCGCGAACACGTCTTCCACCTGCCTGAAGCCGCCGTGGCCTTTTTCAAAGTCTTCGCGGAACCACTTGAAGATGCTGCTGACTTCAACCTGCCCGCCCTTGACGCGGTTGCGCGTGCGGTCGGCCACGAAGCGGCGCATGCTGTCGTCGAGCTGCGCCTCCAGCTTCGGCGCGGTGAACGCCTCGTCGCGCAGGGCCGGGCAGCCGATGCTGGCGCAGTTGACCGCGGCGTGGATGCGCGGCTCGGCATAGCGCGGGCGCAGCTGTTCGTGCTCGATCCAGTCCAGGTGGCGGGGCTCGCCCAGCAGGGTGAAGAACTTCTTCTTCCAGGCCGATTGCACGAACGAGCCCAGGTCTTTGATCGAGTTCAGGTCCGGGTACTTCGTGAGGATCAGCTCGACCGTGAAGGCGTTGTAGGCGTTGATCAGAAAGGCCATCTGCTGCGGCCGGCTCCAGCCGTCGAAGCTGGCGCGGGTCACGGCGCTGAAGCTGTCGAGCACGGTCTTGAGCGCGGCGCGGTCGGCGGCAAAGCCACGGTAGCTCACGCGCGACTGTTTGCCGTCGGGCAGCCAGCGCACGTGCTTTTTCAGCAGCGCGTCCCAGGCGACGTGGCCGTGATCGAAGCCGCTCTGGGCGTGTGCTAACTGTGGCAGCGCGGCGGCCGCCGCGAGCAGGGTGATGAAGTGGCGGCGGGTGGTCATGGCGTGTGGACTCCGGTTCGGCGTGACAGGTTCAAACGCAGGGAATGCGAGGCTTAGCCGCGCCGCCAGTCGTGGTACTGCTTCACCCAGGCCAGCAGCCGGTGCGGCTGGTGCGCGCGCTTCCATTCGCCGGCCACGTACTTGTTGGCCTCGGCCAGGGTGGGGTAGGTGTGGATGGTGCCCAGGATCTTGTTCAGGCCCAGCCCGTGTTTCATGGCCAGCACATACTCGGCCAGCAGGTCGCCCGCGTGCGTGCCGACGATGGTCACGCCCAGGATGCGGTCTTTGCCCGGCACGGTCAGCACCTTGACGAAGCCGTGCGCCTCGCTGTCCGCGATGGCGCGATCCAGGTCGTCAATGCCGTACTTCGTCACCTCGTAGGGAATGCCCTTTTCCTTCGCTTCCTGCTCGTTCAGGCCCACGCGCGCCACCTCGGGCGCGATGAAGGTGGCCCAGGGAATCACCGAGTGGTCGGCCTTGAACTGCTTGAAGTCGCCGAACAGCGCGTTCACCGCGGCGTACCAGGCCTGGTGCGCCGCCACGTGGGTGAACTGGTACGGCCCGGCCACGTCGCCGGCGGCGTAGATGTTGGGGTAGACCGTCTGCAGGTACTCGTTGGTCTCGACCGTGCGGTTCGTCGGGATGCCCAGCTCTTCCAGCCCGTAGCCGGTGAGCCGCGCCACGCGGCCGACGGCGCAGATGAGCTGGTCGAATCCGATGCGCTGTTCTGCGCCACCGTGTTCCACCACCAGGGTCTTCTCACCGTTCACCACCTCGCAACGCAGGGCCTTGTGCCCAGTGAGCACGGCCACGCCGTCGGCCTGCAGCGAGGCCTTGGCCAGCGCGGAGACTTCTTCGTCTTCCCGCACCATGATGCGCGGGCCCATCTCCACCTGCGTCACCTGCGAACCCAGGCGCGCGAAGCTCTGCGCCAGTTCGCAGCCGATCGGGCCGCCGCCCAGAACCACCAGGCGTTTGGGCACCTCGTCGAGCTGGACGAATGCGTCCCACAAGGTGTCGCTGGTGACGTAGCCGACCTCGTCCAGCCCCGGCAGCGGCGGCACGAAGGGCCGCGCACCAGCGGCGATGACGATGCTGCGCGCGGTCAGGCGCTGGGTGCCGCCACCGTTGAGCGCAATCTCCACCGTCCACGGGTTGACCAGCTTCGCGTAGCCCTGCAGCACCTCCACGCCCAGGCCGGTGTAGCGCTCCACGCTGTCGTGCGGCTCGATGGCCTTGATCACGTCGTGGATGCGCTGCATCACGGCCTTGAAGCTGAACGTGGGCGTGGCGTCGCTCAGGCCGTAGTGCGAGGCGTGGCGCATCTGGTGCGCCACGGTGGCGCTCTTGATCAGCGCTTTGCTCGGCACGCACCCATAGTTCAGGCAGTCGCCGCCCATCTTGTGGGCTTCGATCAGGGTCACCTTGGCCTTGACCACAGCGGCGATGTAGGCCGACACCAGGCCGCCCGCGCCCGCGCCGATCACGATCAGGTTGCGGTCGAACGTGGCGGGCCGCACGCCGGCCCAGCGCGCATAGACCTGGCGGCGCTTCCAGGCGTCCAGCAGCTTCTTGATGACCAGCGGCAGCAGGCCCAGCGCCGCGAACGAGCCCAGCAGCGCGGGCGAGAGGATGCCGCGCAGCGAGGTGATCTGCGCGATCTGGGTGCCCGCGTTCACATAGGCGATGGTGCCGGCCAGCATGCCCACCTGGCTGACCCAGAAATAGGTCCAGGTCTTCATGCGCGTCAGGCCCATCAGCAGGTTGAGCATGAAGAACGGCACAGCCGGGATCAGCCGCAGCGTGAAGAGGTAAAAGGCCCCTTCTTTCTCCACGCCGCGGTTCACGTCGTCCAGCCGGCGGCCAAAGCGCTGCTGGATGGAATCGCGCAGCAGGTAGCGCGCCGCCAGCATGGCCAGTGTGGCCCCCAGCGTGGACGCGAACGACACCACCACCGTGCCCCAGACCAGGCCGAAGCTGGCGCCCGCGGCCAGCGTCATGATGGCCGCGCCCGGCAGCGACAGCGCGGTGATGACCACATAGACCACGAAGTACACCAGCGTCACCAGCACGGGGCGCTGGTCGTACAGCGCGGCGAACTGTTGCTGGCTGTCCTGGATGAAGGCCAGGCTGAAGAAGCGGTCCAGGTCGAAGGCGAAAAACGCCACGATACCCGCCAGCACGGCGGCCAGCAGCAGGGCTTTGCGAAGGTTCACGGGGTGTCCTGTGGGGTGGGCATGCTGATGGGTCGCAGCGGGCGGGCCATTCTTACACCCGACAGGGGCAGAGCTTGATCCAGGCGGTGGCAAGGCCCTACCGGCTTGGGCTAATGTGGGCACATGGACCAGCCCCTGCCCCCAGCCGCCACCCCCTGGCACGCGTTGCCCGTTGAAGATGCTTTGGATCGCCTGCGCAGTGCCCCCACCGGCCTGAGCCCCGACGAAGCCGCGCAGCGCCTGACCACGCACGGCCCCAACCGGCTGACCGGCGCGGCCCGCCCGGGTGCCTGGCGGCGCCTGCTGGCGCAGTTCCACAACCTGCTCATTTATGTGCTGCTGGCGGCGGCCGGGGTCACGCTGGCCCTGGGCGACGTGGTGGACGCGGCGGTCATCGCCGGCGTGGTGCTGATCAACGCGGTCATCGGCTTTGTGCAGGAAGGCAAGGCCGAGCGCGCGCTCGAAGCCGTGCACGCGCTGCTGGCCAGCCGCGCCACCGTGCTGCGCGCCGGCGAGCGGCACGAGGTGGACGCCGCCGAGCTGGTGCCCGGCGACGTGGTGCTGGTCGAGTCGGGCGCCCGCGTGCCGGCCGACCTGCGCCTGCTGGGCGTGCGCAACCTGTGCGTGGACGAGTCGGCGCTGACCGGCGAATCGGTTCCGGTGGACAAAACCATGGCGCCGGTGTCCGACACGGCGCCGCTGGCCGAGCGCGCCAACATGGCCTACGCCGGCACCACCGTCACGCTGGGGCAGGGCAGCGGCCTGGTGGTGGCCACCGGCGCGGCCACCGAAATCGGCCGCATCGGCCACCTGGTGGGCCAGGTGCCCCACCTGGCCACACCGCTCACGCGCCGGCTCGACCAGTTCGCGCGGCAGATCACCTTCTTCATCGGGCTGGTCAGCGTGGCCACCTTCCTGTGGGGCAGCCGCGTCGGCGGCCTGCCGGCGCTGGACCTGTTCCTGGTGGTGGTCGGCCTGGCGGTGGCCGCCATCCCCGAAGGCCTGCCCGCCATCGTCACCATCACCCTGGCCATCGGCACAGCGGCCATGGCCCGGCGCCGCGCCATCGTGCGGCGCCTGCCGGCGGTGGAGACCCTGGGCTCGGTCGGTGTCATCTGCACCGACAAGACCGGCACCCTGACCCGCAACGAGATGACCGCCGTGGGCGTGACGGTGGTGGGTGATGAGCTGACCGTCACCGGTGCCGGCTATGCGCCGGAAGGCGGCTTCTTCGTGAAGGGCCAGACCATCGACCCGCAGCGCCACGACGGCCTGTTGCGCCTGGCCCAGTGCGCCCTGCTGTGCAACGACGCGCAGCTGCACCACACGGCCGATGGCGACTGGCAACTGGCCGGCGACCCGACCGAGGGCGCGCTGCTCACCCTGGCGCTCAAAGCCGGGCTGGACCCGGCGGAGGTGGCCGCGCGCACGCCGCGCATCGACAGCATCCCGTTCGAATCGCAGCACCGCTACATGGCCACGCTGCACCACGACCACGCGGGCCACGCATTCGCGCTGCTCAAGGGTGCGCCCGAACGGGTGCTGGACCTGTGCGTGCGCGACACCGCCGGTCAGCCGCTGGACCACGCCCACTGGCAGGCCCGGGTGCACGCCGCTGCGTGCGAAGGCCAGCGCGTGCTGGCGCTGGCGCGGCGCGAGCTGCCCGCGGGCACCACCGCGCTGACGCTGGACCACATCGAACCGGCGTTCACCCTGCTGGGCCTGGTGGGGCTGATGGACCCGCCCCGGCCCGAAGCCCTGCAGGCGGTGGACGAGTGCCACGCCGCTGGCATCCGCGTGGTCATGATCACCGGCGACCACGCCACCACCGCGGCCGCCATCGGCCAGCGCCTGGGCCTGCGCGATGGCCAGCCGCTGACCGGCCATGAGATCGACACCCTGGACGGCGCTGCGCTGCAGGCACGCCTGGTGCAGACCGACGTGATCGCCCGCGCCAGCCCCGAACACAAGCTGCGCCTGGTGGCCGCCCTGCAGGCGCGTGGCGACTTCGTGGCCATGACGGGCGACGGCGTCAACGACGCGCCCGCGCTGAAGGCGGCTGACATCGGCGTGGCCATGGGCCAGCGCGGCACCGACGCCGCGCGCGAGGCGGCCGACATCGTGCTCACCGACGACCGCTTCGACACCGTGGCCGGCGCGGTGCGCGAAGGCCGCACCGTGTTCGACAACATCAAGAAGTCGCTGCTGTTCATACTGCCCACCAACGGCGGCGAGGCCGGCCTGATCCTGGCCGCCGTGTTCGCCGGCCTGGCCCTGCCGGTCACGGCGGCGCAGATCCTGTGGGTCAACATGGTCACCAGCATCACGCTGGCCCTGGCACTGGCGTTCGAGCCACCCGAGCGCGGGCTCATGCAGCGTCCGCCGCGCCCGCACGCCGAGGCCCTGATCACGCGCGTGCTGCTCGGGCGGATTGCCTTCGTCACCTTGCTGATGGGGGCCGCCACGTTCACCGTGTTCGATTGGTGCTTGCAGCGCGGCCTGCCGCTGTCCACCGCCCGCACGGCGGTGGTGAACATGCTGGTGATGGCGGAACTGGTCTACCTGTTCAATGCCCGCAGCTTCACGGGCAGTGCCTTTGTGCGCGACCTGCTGCACGCCAACCCGGTGGCGCTGGGCGTGTCGGCCCTGCTGCTGGGCGTGCAGCTGCTGTTCACCTACGCGCCACCGCTGCAGCGCCTGTTCGCCACCACGGCGCTGGACGGGGCCACCTGGGGCCTGATCGCGGCGCTGGCGCTCGCCCTTTTCCTGGTGGTCGAACTCGAGAAAGCGGTGCTGCGGCGGCTGGGCATCCGGTGGATGTGAGCCGCGCCACTCAGCCCAGCCGCTGCCAGCCCCACCCGATGCGCAGCGCCGTGGTGATGCCACACAGCGCCGCAAACCCGTAGGCGATGGGCGCGAACCACTGGGGCCAGAGGCACATGGCGGCAAACGCCGCGATGGTTTCGGTGGCTTCGGTCAGCCCGCCGAGGAAGTAGAAGCTCTTGCCGGGCAGGGCGGTGTCGGTCAGGCCGCGTTTTTCGGCGATGGCGGCGAAGGCCAGGAAGCTGCTGCCGGTGCCGATGAAGCTGGCCAGCAGCACGGTGGCGGGCAGGGCGTTGGCGGCCGGTTCTGCGATGGCGAAGGCCAGTGGGATGGCGGCGTAGAACAGGAAGTCCAGCGTGATGTCCAGGAAGCCGCCGCGGTCGGTGGGCTGGGTGGCGCGGGCGACGGCGCCGTCGAGTCCGTCCATCAAGCGCGAGAGCAGCAGCAACACCAGGCCCGCAAGGTAGTGCTGGGCCGCGATGGCGCCGGCCGCGGCCAGGCCGAGCGCGAAGCCGGCCACGCTGATGGCGTTGGCCCCCACGCCTAGGCGCACCAGGCCGCGCGCGGCCTGGGTCATGACCGGGCGCAGCGCCTGTTGAATCGCTCTATCCAGCATGGGGCAGCTCCACGACGAGGTCGGGGTCGGCGATATCGGCCGCATCGTGCGTGACCAGCACCGCCGGGATGCCACGCGCGCGGACGTGGTCGAACACGAAGGCGCGGAACTGGTCGCGCAGTGCGGCGTCGAGTTTGGAAAACGGCTCGTCCAGCAGCAGCGCCCGCGGCTGTGCGAGCAGGGCGCGCATCAGGGCCACGCGCGCGCGTTGACCGCCTGAGAGGGTGGCCGGGTCGCGCTCGCCGTAGCCGGCCAGGTCCGCCTCGGCCAGCGCCTGCTGCACGGAGGCCTGGCGCTGCGCGCGCGGGCCGGGCGGCACGGCGAACAGCAGGTTCTCGGCCACTGTCAGGTGGGCGAACAGCAGCGGGTCCTGGAACAGCAGGCCGATGCCGCGCTGCGCGGTGGGTGTGTGGGTGAGGTCGGCGCCGTCGAGGTGGATCTGGCCTTCGAAGCGCAGTGCCTGTGCGCCTTCGGCCACGCTGCCCAGGGTGCCGGCAATGGACGCCAGCACCGAACTCTTGCCGCTGCCGCTGGGGCCCATGAGGGTGAGGATGCGGCCCGGCGGCACGTCCAGGCGCAGGTAGCGCAGCAGGGTGCGCTGCGCGCTGCCGAGGGTGTGGAGGTGGACCGAAAGCGTCATGTCGGGTGGACTGTAAAGCGGCGCGGACGGCCGACCCAGGCGGCCGGCGCAAAGCCCAGCACCGGCAGCAGCCACTGCAGGGCGGCGTAGGCGCTGGTCAGGGACCGCTGGGCGCCGGCCGCGAGCGTGACCGCTTCGGTGGTGACGGTGGCCCAGCGCCCCGCGCCCAGGTACAGCGTGGGCAGGTACTGCGCCACGCTGACGGCACAACCCACCGCCGCGCTGGCGGCCAGCGCGCGGCGCAGCAGCGGCCATTTGATGCGCAGCAGAAAGTGCCAGTGGCCGTGGCCCAGGCTGTCGCTGATGGCGCGGTAGCGCGGATCGAAGCCGCTGTAGGCCGGCGCCAGCGCCAGCAGCACGTAGGGCAGGGCCATCAGCGTGTGGGCCAGCAGCAGGGCGGGCCACAGGCCTTCCCAGCGCAGCCACAGGGCCAGGCGGTACAGGCCCACCACCCACAGCACGGCGGGCAGCACCAGCGGGGCGTAGAGCAGGGGGCGCAGCGCGGCGTCCCAGCGGCGGGTCGCGCATTCGAGCCAGGCCACCGCCCAGGCCAGGGCCAGCGCCGACGAGGCCGCCGCCAGGCCCAGGGTGGTGAGCACGGTGCCGCGGCTGGCCCAGACGCTCTGCCAGGCCTGGGGGGTGAACGCTTCGGGCCAGAGCGCCGGGAAGGGCCAGATGCCCGCCACGCTGCCCACGGCCAGGGCCAGCAGCACGGCGGCATACACGGCGGCAAGCAGCCCGGCGCCCCACGGGAGACCGCTGCGCTGGGGGCCCGGTGCACGGCCGCGCCACCCGTTGGCCTGGCGGGTGTGGCGCCGCGCCAGCGCCTGCACGGCCTGCCACAGCAGGGCCGACACCAGAACCGCCAGCACCAGCACGCCACCGGCCGCCGCGCCCTGTGCGTGGGTGGCCAGATCGGCGTCTTGCAGCCACTGCCAGGCCAGCACGGCCAGCGTGGGCGGGCTGGCCGGGCCGATGACCAGGGCCATGTCCACCACGGTGAGCCCATAGGCCAGCACGGCCAGCAGCGGCCCGGCCAGGCGCGGCGCCAGCTGCGGCCAGACCACCAGCGCGAAGGCGCGCCGCGGCGTGTAGCCCAGGGTCTGCGCCAGCGCGTGTTCGGCGCGCCAGCGCTGGCGCACATCGTCGCGCTGCAGCTGGGTGGCGGCGGTCCAGAGCAGGAAGGGGATTTCCTTGAACACCAGCGCCGCGATCAGGTCCAGGCCCCAGGGGTCCTGCGTGGTGGGCCAGGGCGGCGGAAAGTCGAAACCCGTGAGCCAGGGCGAGAGCGCGCGCAACACCCAGCCACTGGGCGCCAGCAGAAACGCCAGGCCGATGGCAAAGGCCGCGTGGGGTGTGGCCAGCATGGCGGGCAGGCCGCGCAGCAGAGCCGCCAGCCGCTGTTGCACGAAGGCCTGCGAGAGCAGGGCCCGCGTGGCCCACCACGCCAGGGCGGTGGACGCGAGCCCGGTCCAGAGGCTCAGGCCCAGGGCGCGCAGCAGCCGCGGGTCTTGCGCCAGCGCGTGCCAGGCGGCGGCGTCGAACAGGGTGCCCAGCGCCAGCGCGGCGCTGGCGAGCAGGGGCAGGCCAGCGATCAGCAGCAGGGTCGCGGGCAGTGTCCGGCGCATCACCGCGTCGGGTTCAGCCGCCCGTGCTGTAACGGCGTGTCCATTCTTTCTCGATGGGATCGACCCAGGACGCGTGCGGCTCCGGCAGCGCGGGCGCGGTCTGCTGCACCTGGCCGGGCAGCGGCGCGGCGTTGAACGCCGCGCGGTCGGCCGCGGGCAGTTTCGCCAGGTCCAGCACGGTCGGGTCGCCCCAGTGCGCGATGCTGGCCTTGCGCGCCTGCGCAGCGGGCGAGAGCAGGAAGTTGGCCACCACCATCGCCCCGGCCCGCGCCGGCGCGTTGTAGGGGATGGCGACGAAGTGCGTGTTGCCGACGGTGCCTTTGGCGAACTGCCAGCTGGTCACGCTGGCCGGCAGGCGCCTGGCCGCGATCTCGTTGGCCGCGTCGTTGGGGTTGAAGGTGATGCCGATCAGCAGTTCGCCGTCGGCCACCATCTGGCGGATCGCGCCAGCGTTCTGCGGGAACTGTTTGCCGCCGCGCCAGAGGTGGGGGTGCAGCGCGTCCAGGTAGGTCCACAGCGGCGCGGTGACGCTGGCGAAGGCTTCGGGTGTGACCGGGCGGGCCAGCGCAGCGGCGTCGCGCGTGTGCTCCAGCAGGGCCTGTTTCACAAAGGTGGTGCCGTGGAAATCGGGCGGGCGCGGGTAGCTCAGGCGCCCGGGTTGCTGGCGTGCCAGGGCCAGCAGCTCGGCCGTGCTCTGCGGTGGCTTCGGCAGGCGCTTGCTGTCGGCAAACAAGGTGAGCTGCGCCATGCCCCAGGGCGATTCCAGTCCGTCGGTGGGCACGGAAAAATCGTTCAGCGTGGTGGGTTTTCCCACCGTGTCCACATAGCGGAAGTTGGGCAGACCCTGCGCGAAAGGCGCGCCCAGCAGGGCTTCGCGTTTCATGGCGGCGAAGTTCTCGCCGTTGATCCAGATCAGGTCCACCGTGCCTTCGCCCGCACCGCGGCCGGCGGCTTTTTCGGCGCGCACGCGCTTGACCACATCGGCCGCGTCGCTGATCTTGACGTGCTCCAGCTTCACGCCGTGGCGCTGCTGCAGCTCGGCCGCGGCCCACTGGATGTAGGCGTTGATCTGCTCGCTGCCGGCCCAGGCGTTGAAGTGCACGGTCTGGCCGCGGGCGGCCTGCTCCACATCGGCCCAGGCGGGCGTGGCGGTTTGTGCCCAGGCGGTGGGCAGGGCGCTGCCGGTGGCGGCGCCGGCGGCCAGCAGCAGGTGGCGGCGGTTCAGGGTGGGGTGGGTCGTCACGGGGTGTCCTTGGTGGGAAGCGCGCAGCTTACTGGACGCTGGGGTGGCCGCCGCGCGCGCGCCAGTCGTCCAGGCGGTGGTGCAGCCAGCCGCAGTCCAGCGACCAGCGGCCCACGCCGTACAGGGCCAGCGCGGCCAGCAGCACGCCCCAGGTGATGTGCAGTTGCAGGGCCGCGGGGGCGATGTCGGCCAGGCTGAGCACGGCCACCGCGTTGACCACGCTCAGGCCCAGGGCGGCAAAGCGGCCGGCCAGTCCGACCAGCAGCAGGACCGGCAGCACCAGCTCGCCCGTGGTGCCCAGCACGGCGGCCACCTCGGGGGAGAGCAGGGGCACGGCGTATTCCTCGGTGAACAGCAGCAGGGTGGTGTCCCAGTCGCGGACCTTGGTCAGGCCGGCGAGGAAAAACACCTGCGCGATGTAGGCGCGCGCCAACAGCGCGGCCAGCGGGCGGGCGCCGTCCAGGGCGGTGGTGAGGTGTTGCCACAGCTGGTGGCTGCGGTGCAGCAGGGGCGTGATCATGGGGTGGTCTCCGTCGGTGGGTGGGGGTGGTGAAGGCTGTGCACGCCGATGACCAGGCCATCGGTCACGGCGGCGTGTAGCCAGGCGGAAAAATCCAGTGCTTCGTCCGGCGCTTCCTGCGCGTCGCAGGCGCCCGCCGCCTCCAGCGCCTGGGGCAGATCGGCGCCGGCGAGCAGGGCCTGCACCAGGGCGGCCGCGGCCGGCGCGGTGGGCGCGATGCGCGGGCGAAGGCCCTGGCGCCAGACCAGCGCGTGTTCGCCCTGGCCGCGCTGCAGGCGCTGCGCGGCCTCGGCCAGGCTGGGCGTGCCGTGCAGGTGCGCGGTCACCAGGCTGGCCACGGGGTGGCGGCTGGCGATCACGGCGGTGCCGGGCGCGAGGCTCAGCGCCAGGCCCTGCGGGTTTTCTTGCGCCAGGCGCGCGAAGCTGGGCATGTCAGGCGCGGCGTCGGCCGCGCCCGCGGCGAGGTGCAGCGCCCATTCGGCCCGCGCCACGTCGCCCAGGTAGGGCACATCGGTCAGCTGTGACTGCGCCTGCACGAAGCCGGGCAGGGCGTCGCCCCATTGCACCAGGTCGCCACGGTGGGGCGGGTGCTGGTGCCAGAGGTCGCGCGCCAGCAGGGCGAAGTTGTCGCCACCGATCAGCGCCGCCACCACCGGGTAGGCGGCTGCCAGTGCGCGCTCGGCCAGGGCATGGCCGTTGGCGCGGTAGGCGGCCAGGCCGCGCGCGGTCTGCGGGCTTGGGGTGTCGAGCAGGGTCAGCAGCTGTGCGTGGGCGGTGTCGGCGCCAGCGGTGCCGGGCCGGGCCAGCAGCGCCTGCAACAGCGCCTGCTGCTGTTGGGCCAGCGGTGTGGCGGGGTGCGCATTCATGCGGCCAGCGCCTCTGTGGTCAGGGTCTGCCGGGCCACCGCGCGGGCGCGCTCGGCTTCGTCGAGCAGCACGTCCAGCGCGGGCACATCGGTGTCCCATTCGATCAGCGTGGGCACCGCGCCGAAGCGCTGCAGTGCGTGGCGGTACAGCGTCCACACCGCGTCCACCACCCGGCTGCCGTGGTCGTCGATCACGATGTCGCCGCAGTGCACGTGGCCGGCCAGGTGCAGCTCGGCCACGTGGGCGGGCGCGATGGCGTCGAGCCAGCGCAGGGCGTGGTCCAGCGGGTCGCCCGCCGCGCCGCGCAGCTGTGCGTTGAGTGCGTTCACGCAGAGGTTGTTCACGTCCACCAGCAGCTGGCAGCCGGTGCGCTGCGCCAGCGTGTTGAGGAAGGCAGGTTCGTCCATGTCGGCGTGGCGCCACTGCACATAGGCCGAGAGGTTTTCCACCGCGATGGGGCGGCGCAGCCGGTCTTGCACCCGGGCCACGTTGGCGCACAGGGCGTCGAGCGCGGCGTGGGTCAGGGGCACGGGCAGCAGGTCGTTGGCGTGTTCGCCGGGGCCGCGCGCAAAGCTGGCGTGGTCGCTCACGCGCACCGGGGCTATGGTCTGCACCAGGCGGGCCAGCTGGTCCAGGTGCCAGGGGTCGATGCCCGCGGCCGAGCCCAGCGACAGCCCCACGCCGTGCAGGCTGACGGGGTAGTGTTCACGGCCCTCGCGCAGCACCGCCAGGGCGGCGCCGCCGGGCGCGAAGAAGTTTTCGGAATGGACTTCGATGAAGTCCAGGGCGGGCTGCTGTTCCAGCAGCGCCGCGTAATGGGGGTGCCGCCAGCCAATGCCCAGGGCGGGCAGGCGTGCCGGAAGGGACGGTGCAGGCATG
>NZ_JBPCSJ010000229.1:0-7925 GCF_051007235.1 Hydrogenophaga sp.
GGCGAACACCGTGGCGTGAGCGGGCAGTTCCTCCAGCCGCCGCGCCACGGCCGGCAGCGCACTCGCATCGCCCACCAGCAGGTGCCAGTCCAGGTCGTGCGGCACGACGAACGAGCCGCGCGGCCCGCCGATCGTCACCGTCTGCCCGGGCTGCGCCTGCTGGGCCCAGCGGGCCGCCGGGCCGTCGCCGTGCAGGCAGAAGTCGATGCTCAGTTCACGCGCCACGGGGTCGAAGCGCCGCGGCGTGTAGTCGCGCGCCACCGGGTCGTCCCCGTCGGTGGCCGGCACGAAGAGCTTGTCGTGGTCGTCGAACGACAGGCTGACGAAGTCGGCCAGATCGTCCCCACCGAAGGTGACGCGGCGCACCAGAGGACTGAGGCTCTCTGCACACACCACCCGCAGCGCGCGGCGCTTGAGTTCGTGGCGCACGCGCTGGACGCGGCTGGCCATGGGCTGGGCTGCGCTCATGCCGCGGCCATCGAGCGCGCCAGGCGCGGCTTGATGACAAAGCCCATCAGCAGCCCGATGGCAAAGCCCGCTGGCAGGGAACGCACGAACGCCGCCGCCCACTGCGCGGGGAAGCCGGCACCCAGGCCGTGGTTGCTGAGCGTGACCACGCAGGACAGCAGCAGTTCCATGACCCCCGCGGTGCACACCGCCAGCAGCACCGTGGCGGGCACACGCGGCCAGGTGGCCAGGCGCGGGCCGAGCACACGGTCCAGCCCCACCAGGGTGAGCATGCCCAGCGGCATGACCGGCAGTGCGGTGGCAAAGGCCTGCATCCAGCGGGCCAGGAAGCCGGGGCCGCCCCCGAGGTTGAGCCGGGTGATCAGGCCACTGAGCACCAGCGCGATGGCCGGCATGACGGTGACCAGGGGCAGCAGCCGGCGCCAGCGGATGCGGGAAAGGGACGCGAGGGCCGGACGCACCGGCGCGGGAGACAGCACAACAGCGGTTTTCATGGATCGGTATTTGGTTGACAATGTCAATAAGATAACAGAACTGGTTGACTATATCAACCAAAAGAACATGAGCACACGCCCCACACCGCGCCAGCTGGCCGCGCTGACCCACCTGATGACGCTGTTCGGCGGGGTCAAGAAAGCCCTGCGCCACCAGCTGCACACCGAGACCGAGCCCGCCGTGGCCCCCATGCTGCTGCGCATGCTGCAGCTGTGTCAGCGGCACCCCGGCATCACGCAGCAGGGGCTGGCCCAGCGCACGGGGCGCGACAAGGGCCAGGTGGCCCGGCTGATCCGCGAACTGCTGGAACTGGGTCTGCTGAGCCGGCAGGACAACCCCGAGGACCGGCGCAGCCACCACCTGTTGCCCACCGCGGCCGGGGTGGCGGCGGTGGCGCGCTTCGAGCAGGCCGAAGCCGAGGTCGCGCGCTGGCTGTTCGGCCACCTGAACGCGACCGAACTCGCCGACCTGACGGCGCAGCTGGGCACGCTGCGCGAGCGGCTGGACCGGTTCCTGCCCGAACAGGACGAGGGCTGACAGCCGCGCCGCTGGACGGACCACACGCCACGCCCCACAGCCCCCGATCCCGACCGAGTCCTCCCCGCCAGGAACCACCATGAAAAACGCCACCCTGCCCGCCCTGCTGCTGACCCTGGGCCTGGCCGCCGCCCCGTTGGCGACGCTGGCACAGGCCACGGTGGTGCAGACACCGTACAAACATCCCAAGGCACTGTTCGACATCTACCTGGACCACCCGGCCAAGATGGGCGCAGCGCTGTACTGGCTGCGCTCCTTCGTGAACCCGCTGCTGGAAGCGCCTTACAGCCTCTTCAACGAGGACATGAGCGTGGTGGTGGTGCTGCACGGCACCGAGCTGGTGACGGTGGCGCGCAAAAACGAGGCGCAGTACGAGGACGTCGTTCAGCGCATGCGCTTTTATGCCGACCACGGCGTGAAGTTCAAGGTCTGCGGGCTGGCGCTCAAGGACTTTGGCTACACCCCGGCCGAGCTGCAGCCGTTCGTGGAGGTGACACCTTCGGCCATGACCGAGCTGGTGCACTGGCAGAACCAGGGCTACGGGCTGATCACGCCGCTGGTGACGGACAAGCGTTTGTCCATCGAAGACATACGGTAGCCCCCACGCTCCGCCGCTGACGCGGGTCGCTGCCCCCCGAGGGGGCTGACCTTGCTCGGGGCGGCCCTTCGCTGCGGCCGTTCACCCCCACGCTCTGCCGCTACACGGGTCGCGTGGTCAGAACCCCAGCCGCTTGGCCGACGAGAGGGCCAGCACCACTTCGCTGGTGGCCTGCGAGAAGAGCGTCCCCGGGGCCAGGGCCTCCTCGGCGTCGCGGTACTGGCGCTGGTTGATTTTTTCGGCCACACCGCCGGCCACCTGGTGGAATCGTTTGTGCCGCTCAACCAATCCGGTGAAGGTCTCGCGGCCGGCCAGGCGCTGACCATCGCCGTAGATCCACTTGCCCAGCGCGCAGCAGTCGTCGCGCACCAGGGTGGCCGCGTCCACTTTTTCGCGGTTCTCGATGGCGTCGCGCAGCTTGACCTTCCACTGGCGGTGCGCGTCGATGTAGACGTCCACGTCCACCCCTTCCACCAGCGTCTTGGGGCCGGCGCCGGCACCGGGCAGACGGAACTCGTCCACCTGCGCAGCCATGCGCACGGCCGCCGTGCGTTGCGAAGCGGCGGCCACCGCGGTCTGATCCACCAGCGCGGCGTTGGCCTGGGTGTTGCGGTCCAGATCCTGCACCGCCTGGCCGATCTGGCCGATGCCCATGCTCTGCTCCTTGGCGCCGCCGGCCACCTCATCGAGCAGCTGGCGCACCTGGTCGGCGTGGCTGACGATCTCCAGCATGGCCTCGCCCGCGTGGCGCACCACCTGCATGCCGCCGTCCACGTTGCTGACGCTGGAGACGATGAGCGCGCGGATTTCCTTGGCCGCCTCGGCGCTGCGCTGGGCCAGCGTGCGCACCTCGCCGGCCACCACGGCAAAGCCCCGGCCCTGTTCACCCGCGCGGGCGGCCTCCACCGCGGCGTTGAGCGCCAGGATGTTGGTCTGGAACGCGATGCCGTCGATCACGCCGATGATGTCGTTGATCTTGCGCGACGAGGTCTGGATGCGCTCCATGGTCTGGACCACGTCCTGCATGACGGTGCCACCCCGTTCGGCCACGCGGGCGTTCTCGACCGCGATGTCCGAGGCCTGGCGGGCCGACGCGGCGGTGTGTTCCACCGACGAGGTGGTCTGCTCCAGCGCGGCGGACGACTCTTCCAGCGCAGCGGCAGCAGCTTCGGTGCGCGACGACAGGTCGCGCGTGCCCGCGGCGATCTCCATGCTGGCGGTGACCACCGAGTCGCTGGCGCCCTGCACCGCGCGCACGGTTTCCCGCAGCGAGGCCTGCATGTAGCCCACCTCGCGCAGCAGGTCGCTGATTTCGTCGCGCCCCTTGCTGTCGATGTTGGCCCGCAGGTCGCCCATGCTGATGGCCATGAGGTGCCGGCGCAGGGCCTTGAAGCCGCCGAACATGGAGCGGTAGAAGCCCATGGCCAGGAACAGGGCCAGCAGCAGGCTCGCGGTGGTGACGGCCAGCCGGGCCCACAGCTGGGTCTGCAGTTGCGCCTCGCGGCGGTCCAGCAACTGCTCCAGCACGCCCAGGTTGGTCTGCACCTGACGGTACTGCACGGCCAGGGTCTGGTTGGCCAGAGCGACCAGGGACTTGGCATCGCCCTGCACCGCCACGGCACCGGGCGGGAACAGGGAGTCGATCTGCTGCATGAACGCCGACGTGGCGGCCGGCGCCTCCAGCAGGAGTCCTCGGGCGATGTCGGGCTCCGCCGCCTGGACCTTGCCCAGGTCGTCCTTGGCTTTGGCCATCTCGTGCGTGATGACCGAACGCAGATCGGCCATGCGCACCAGATCGGCGGGCTCTATGCGCCCGGCGCGCAGGGCGCCACCGGCCAGACCACGCAGCTCGGCCGTGGCCCGGATGATCTCCGGACCGCGCATCAGCACAGCACTCATGAGGTAGTAGGACGACAGCTCCGGGTCCAGGGCCAGGCCGGACCGGTCCACCGCCTGCGGCAGCAGCGCGCCCACGCTGCGCGAGAGCCGCGTCATGGCGTCGTAGACACTGGCGGGTGTCGCTCCGCCCGTGCCGGGCACGGCGGCCAGGTCCTGATCGATGCGGGTCCACAGGGGTTCCAGGGACCAGTCGGTCATCACGGGCTGGCTGAGCCGGCGCACCTCGGCCAGGCGCTCCTCAAAGTCCTTGCGCGCCGCTGCAGCGTCCAGCCCCGTGTCCCCGTAGGCCTGGGAGCGCGCCACAAAACGCCACTGGTCGGACGCTTCGAGCACACGGTACACCGCCTGGTTGAAGCCCACCCCCTGGCGCTCCTGCTCGGTGACGCCCATGTCGTCCAGCGAACTGGCCAGAAAACCCGTCAGCAACCACACCAGCGGCACCATGAAGGCCACCGAAATCAGCGCCATCTTGCCGGGAAAGCGCAGCTTGCGCATCACGCCCGCGGCCGGCGACCACAGACCCCAGTTCACCACCCGCAAACCTTTGCTTTTCATGAACACTCCACACTGTTGTCATGGGAGTATCGGCAGCCCGCGCGCAGGGATTTAGTGGAAAAGCACCGCAAACCGGGCGGAGTTCGTGCTTCTCTTTACATCTTTTTGATTCGCGTCAAGCGGATGGGCGCCGCATCGGCGGCTTCGCCTGTGCCAGCAGCAGTTTCAGAAACTGTTCTTGCTCTTCACCAGGAGCTGGGCCTTCTTCACCGATCCGTTGCTGTTCAGGGGGAACGCCAGGTCGATGTGCAGCACGTTGCTGAAGGCTGCGCGCACGCTGACGATGCGCAACCCGAAGCCGACGTCGCTCAGCCAGCCGTCATGTCCGGTGTTGGCCGCGAGGCCGCCCCAGGCCCGTCCCGCGTCCACGAACGCGGCGCCCCCGACCCGGAACAGGCGCCAGGGATACCAGTCGGTGTAGAAGCGTTGTTCGGCCGTCAACAGCACGCGGCGCGTGCCGCTCTGGAAGCGCAAGGGGTAGCCGCGCAGCCCGTTGTCGCCGCCCAGCAGCAAGGGGTCCTGCACGCTGTCCGCGGATGCCCAGTCGCCCGCGGCCGACGCGTAGAACAGCCAGTGCGGGCTCAGCGGCCGGTAGTACCGGGTCGACAGCCCGAGCCACCACGACCGGTCGCCGCGGCGCCCTTCGGTCCCGCTCAGGGTGGCCGCCGCGGTCAGGAGGTGGTCCGCGGCCGGTTCGAAGCCGCGGCTCAGGCTGGCCGAATAGAGCAGCGCGTCGCGCGACGACCCGAGTCCGGTGGACGCCCAGCCCAGCTGCACCGAGGCGTTCAGCCCGAGCGAAAAGAACTCCGGCCGCCCGACCAGGTTGCGGTTCTGGGCCCGGTCGTAGCGGTCTTCCAGCAGCTCGTAGCGCACAAACGGACCGACCTGCTTCAGCGAGCCGGGCAAGGTGGCCGGTGCCACCAGGCCGGGCTCGGCGGCGTAGGTGTCCTCGACGCGGTTGAGGCCGACGGTGTAGCGGTGCACCCAGCCGTCCACCAGACCGGGCGACCAGCCCGCAAACACCTCGCCCAGGGTCTGGCGGTGCCGGTACTGGCTGGACACCACGCCGGCGTCGTACACGGCGTCGATCCGGTCGTCCTTTGACGCGGTGAAGCCCGCGGTCCAGCGCGCATCGAGGGCATAGAACGGTCGCACCACCGACACGGCAGAGCGCTGACCGTCGCTGTTGCGGGCATGGCTCAGGCCCAGCGACGCCCGACTGCCCAGCACCCGGTCCATCGACAACCCGAACTCCGTGCCGGACCGGTCCACGTTGCTCGACCGGCCGAGGCTGATGGCCGCCCCGGTGCCCAGCAGGTTGTATTCCTCGATCTTGGCGCTGCTGGAGTTCTGGCCGCCCGATCGGCCCACGCTCGCGCCGGCGTTGAGCGACCAGGTGTCGCGCGTGACCACCTCGACGTCCACCACCCCGTCACGGACCGCCAGCGGTCGCAAGCGCACGTCGTAGAGGTAGCGGTTGCTGCGCAGCAGGCGCTCGGTTTCTTCGATGACGCGCACCGACACCGGGTCACCGGTCTTGAACAGCAGGGCGCGCCGGATGACCTCGGGCCGGGTCTGGATGTGCAGGGCATTGGCCAGCCGGAACAGCAGCTTGTCTTCTTTGGGGTCGCTCAGGTCAAAAATGTCCTGCGGCGCGATCCGGATCTCGCCGATCGTGGCCCCCGCGCGTTCGAGTTCGTCGAAACCGGGCGGCGGCGCGTCCTGGGCGCGCACCGGACCGCTCCACAGCAGCCAGGGCAGCAGCAGGCCGCACAGGTGGTGGCGCCACCAGGGCCTGCGCGGTCGCGCGGAACCGGTGGTCGGACGGGGACGGGATGCGGTGGAAAGCGTGAAGAGGGTCATCGGACAGGGCGCTCCGCAGACCCGACCGAGCAGGGACGCTCGCCACGGGTGCGCCTGCCATGCTACTGAGCGCGGATTGCGCCGGTCTTAAATCCGCACAATTTTGCGGGTGAAGCGCGCCTCAGCGCTGGCGCAGGGTGCGGCTGAGCAGGATGACCGGCAACAGGCCCACCAGCACCAGGGTGAGCGCGGGCAGCGCGGCCTCGCCCAGGCGCTCGTCGCGCGCGAGCTGGTAGGCCACCACGGCCAGGGTGTCGCTGTTGAAGGGGCGCAGCACCAGGGTGGCGGGCAGTTCCTTCATCACGTCCACAAACACCAGCAGCGCGGCCGCCGCAGTGGACCGCTTGAGCAAGGGGGCGTGCACCCGCCAGGCCAGGCCCAGCCCGGTGGTGCCCAGCATGCGGGCCGAATCGTCCAGGCTGGCGGGCACGCGGGCGTAACCGCTTTGCACCGACTGCAGCGCCACCGCGGTGAAGCGCACCAGGTAGGCCCAGACGATGCCCAGCACCGTGGCCGTGACCCAGTAGCCGACGCTGGTGTCGGGCTGCACCGCCTGCAACCAGCCCACCGGCAGCAGCAGGCCGACCACGACCACCGCGCCCGGCACCGCATAACCCAGGCCGGCCAGCTGCACCACGCCACGCGTCAGCGGCCCCGGCCGGGCGCGCAGCGCAAAGGCCAGCGCCAGCGCCAGCGCCGTGGCCAGCGCGGCCGACAGCCCGGCCAGCCAGACGCTGTTCTTCGACCACTGCACGAACATGCCCCAGGGCAGTTCGTCCCAGCCGCCGATCAGCGGCCGCAGCATGAACAGCACCGGCAGCACGAAGCCGAACACGATGGGCAGCGCGCAGACCAGCACCGCCAGCCCCGCGCGGGCACCGTGCAGCGGCACCGGCTGCGCCTCGGCACTGCCGGCGCGCTGGCCGCGCAGCGCGGCAAAGCGCATGCGGCGCTGCGCCCGGTGCTCGGCCCACAGCAGCAGGCCCACGGTGACCAGCAGCACCGTGGCCAGCTGGGCAGCGGCCAGGCGGTTGTCCATCACCAGCCAGGCCTTGTAGACGCCGGCGGTGAAGGTCTGGATGCCGAAGTAGCTGGCCACGCCGAAGTCGGCCAGGGTCTCCATCAGCGCCAGCGCCACGCCCGCGGCCACCGCCGGGCGGGCCAGTGGCAGCGCCACCTCGCGGATGCGGCGCGAGAGCGGCGCGCCCAGCAGCCGGGCGGCTTCCATCAGCTGCGCGGCGCGTTCGGCCAACGCGGTGCGGGCCAGCAGGTAGACGTAGGGGTAGAGCGAAAAGGTGAACACCCAGACCGCGCCGGGCGTGTTGCGCACCTCGGGGAACACGCGGCCGCGCAGCTCGAAGGTCTCGCGCAGCCAGACCTGCAGCGGGCCGCTGAACTGCAGGAAATCGGTGTAGGCGTAGGCCACCACATAGGCCGGCATGGCCAGGGGCAGCAGCAGCGCCCATTCAAAATGCCGCCGACCGGGGAACTGGAACAGCGTCACCGCACT
>NZ_JBPCSJ010000230.1:0-2813 GCF_051007235.1 Hydrogenophaga sp.
CACCACCGCGAGTTCGCACTCGTAGTGCATGAACTGCACGCCGTCGGGCCGCACGGTGAAGGCGCGGTGGCCGATGAGCGAGGCCTCGCCCTTGACGAAGGCCAGCGGTTCTTCGGGTGCCTTGAAGGCGAGTTCCTTGGCGTGGTCGGCGTAGTTCAGGCCCAGCGCGAGCACGGTTCGCGGGCGCGGCACGGGTGCGAGCGGCGGAAGCCAGACCACCTCATCGAATCCGACGCGGCGGCCCCTGAACGCGGGCGTGAGCAGTTCGAGCAGGCCATCGGCATCGACGGCGTCGTGGACCGCGCCGGCCCAGGCGATGCGGGCTCTTCTCATTGGTCTTCTCCCACGAAGTGGTTCACCAGCGGCGCGAAGCCGGTGGCGGTGATCTCGACCGAATCGCCGGCCTTGGCGCGCGGCCGCGAACCGTCTTCCAGGCAATCGGTGCCCACCATCAGCACATCGCCTGGACGCATCGACTGGAAGGCGTTCACGTCAGCCCAGAGCGTGGCGGCGTCGCGCACCAGGTCGGCCAGCGCGGTGCGCTGGCGCATCACGCCGTCCACGCGCAGCTCCAGCACCAGCGACGACAGTTCGCCCAGGTCCGTGACCGGCCGCAGCACATCACCCACACCCAGAAAGCCGTCCACGCAGCGGAACTTCACCGGCGGGCGGTAATAGCTCTGATGCGGAATCGCCACGTCGTTGAACAGCACGGCGCCGGCCAAGCGGCCGCCCTCGCCCGCCACCAGCCCGAGCGACGCACTGACCTCGACCTCGCTCACGCCGGGCGGCAGCGCGATGGCGCGCCCCGAAGGTGTGAAGGTGTTGGCGGTCTTGATGTAGAGCACCGGCGCGGCCGGCGGCGCCTTGTAGGGCGCTTCGTGCATGCGCGGCACCCACAGCGCGTGTTCGCGCCGGAAGTTCAGCAGCGTGCCGTAGACGGTGCCGCCAGGAAGGTAGGGGTTCGTTTTCATGGGGGTGTCACTCCTCGATGTCGTCGACCTCGACGCCGCCGGGTGCTTCGAGCGCGATCACGTCGTCCAGCAGGTCGTAGAGCTGTGCGAGCCGGTCGGAGCCCAGCTGCGCTTCCATCCACTGGTAGTGCGATTCGATGGTCTGCGAGAGCTTGCGCACCAGCTTCAGGCCGGCGGGCGTGGCGCGCACCACGGTGCGGCGCGCGTCCTGCGGGCAACGGTTGCGGTTGATCAGCCCATCGCGCTCCATGCGGTTGAGCACACCGGTCAGGCTGGGGCCGAGCAGCAGCGCCTCGCGCGCCACACGCCCGGTCTCGACGCCGGCCGGATCGCGCGCGTGTTCGCCCAGCACGCGCAGCACGCGCCACTGCTGGTCGGACAGGCCGTGCTCGCGCAGGCTGGGCCGGGTGTGCTGCATCACGGCCTCACGCGCCTCCAGCAGCAGGCGCGGCAGGTTGCGGTGGACAAAAGAAGGGGAGCTGTCGTCGATGGCCATGGTTCGGTGCAATTTATTTAATATGCTAAATGTTTTCCCGGCCTTCTCCAAACCGGGGTTAACCCGCAACCCAGGAGGCCGCCCGACAATCGCGGCATGAACACGCTCGCCCAACGCCTGAACGTCGATCGCCTGCTGCTGCAGGCGCCCATGGCCGGCTCGCAGGGCTCGGCGCTGGCGCTGGCGGTCTGCAAGGCCGGCGGCATCGGCGCCCTGCCCGCGGCCATGCTCACGCCCGAGGCGCTGGCGCAGGAACTGACCGCGCTGTCGCAAGGCACCACCCGGCCCTGGAACCTCAACTTCTTCTGCCACACGCCGCCCGTGCCCGACGCGGCGCGCGAGGCCCGCTGGAGCGAGACGCTGGCGCCGTTCTATGCAGAGGCCGAGCTGGACATCAGCGCCGTGCCGGCCGGCGCGGGGCGCGTGCCCTTCAGCCACGCGGTGGCCGACCTCGTGGAGCCGTTCCGCCCGCCCATCGTGAGCTTTCACTTCGGCCTGCCTGCGCCGGACCTGCTGGCGCGGGTGAAGGGCTGGGGCAGCGTGGTGCTGTCGTCGGCGACCACGGTGGACGAGGCGCTGTGGCTCGAAGCCCACGGCGTGGACGCGGTGATCGCGCAGGGTTCGGAAGCCGGGGGTCACAGAGGAATGTTTCTTTCCGACGACCTCACAACCCAGGTTGGCACCTTCGCCCTGCTGCCGCAGATCGTTGCCGCGGTGAAGGTGCCGGTGATCGCCGCCGGCGGCATTGCGGACGCAGCCGGTGTGCGCGCGGCGCTGGCGCTGGGCGCGGCTGGCGTGCAGGTGGGCACGGCCTACCTGTGCAGCGACGAGGCCCTGACCTCGCCCGTCCACCGCGCCGCGCTGCAAAGCGACGCCGCACGCCACACAGCGCTGACCACGCTGTTCAGCGGCCGTCCGGCGCGCGGCATCGTCAACCGCGTGTTGCGCGAACTCGGCCCGCTGAACCCCGCGGCGCCCGCCTTCCCCACCGCCACCGCCGCCATCGCGCCGCTGCGCGCCCACTGGGAAAAGCAGGGCAGCGGCGACTTTTCACCGCTGTGGAGCGGCCAGAACGCCAGCGGCTGCCGCAGCGCGCCGGCGGCCGACATCACCCGCGATCTGCTGAAAGGCTTCTGACCATGTTCGTCGTGATCTTCCGCGCCCAGGCCAAGGCGCTTGATGCCGACTACAGCGCCATGGCCGCGCAGATGCGCCAGCTCGCGCTGACGCAATTCGGCTGCCTGGATTTCACCGCCGTCACCGAGGGCGACCAGGAAATCGCGCTGTCCTACTGGCCCGACGAGGCCAGCATCCGCGCCTGGAAGCAGCACAGCGACCACCTG
>NZ_JBPCSJ010000231.1:0-1715 GCF_051007235.1 Hydrogenophaga sp.
TTGCTGTACTTCATGTCCGGCTTTTCCTGGTAGCGGCGCTTGCGGATCGCCCAGCCGATGTCGTTGCCGGCCAGGTCGCCCATGCGGAACGGGCCCATGGCCATGCCGAACTTCTCCATCGCCTTGTCGACCTGCTCGGGCGTGCAGCCTTCGTCCAGCAGGAAACCGCCCTGGCGGCCGTACTGCTCGATCATGCGGTTGCCGATGAAGCCGTCGCAGACGCCGGACACCACGGCCGTCTTCTTGATCTTCTTGCCAATGGCCATGACGGTGGCCAGCACGTCCTTGCCGGTCTTGGCGCCGCGCACCACTTCCAGCAGCTTCATCACGTTGGCCGGGCTGAAGAAGTGCATGCCCACCACGTCCTGCGGGCGCTTCGTGAAGTTGGCGATCTTGTTGACGTCCAGCGTGGAGGTGTTGGACGCCAGGATGGCGCCAGGCTTCATCACGCGGTCGAGTTCCTTGAACACCGCTTCCTTGACGCCGATCTCCTCGAACACGGCTTCGATCACCAGGTCGGCCGAGCCGATGTCGTCGTAGCTCAGCGTGGTGCTCAGCAGGCTCATGCGCTGCTCGTACTTGTCCTGCTTGAGCTTGCCCTTCTTGACCTGGGCTTCGTAGTTCTTGCGGATGGTCGCGATGCCGCGGTCCAGCGCCTCCTGCTTCATTTCCAGGATCTTCACCGGGATGCCGGCGTTGAGGAAATTCATGGAAATGCCGCCACCCATGGTGCCGGCGCCGATGACGGCGACCGAGGCGATCTCGCGCTTGGGTGTGTCTTCCGGCACGTCGGGGATCTTGCTGGCGGCGCGCTCGGCCGTGAACAGATGGCGCAACGATTTGCACTCGGGCGTCCACATCAGGTTGATGAAGATCTCGCGCTCGAACACCATGCCGTCGTTGAACTTTTTCTTGGTCGCGGCTTCGACAGCGTCCACGCACTTGGCGGGCGCCGGGAAGTTCTTGGCCATGCCCTTGACCATGTTGCGCGCGAACTGGAAGTAGGCGTCGCCGTCCTTGTGCTTGCAGGGCAGGTTGCGCACCAGCGGGAAGGCCGAGCCATCGGCGTGCTTGGCGGCCATCTCGCGGGCGAAGGCCAGGGCTTCAGCGGCCAGCGACTCGGGCGAGGCGGCCAGGTTGTCGAACAGCTTCTGGCCCGGCAGCTGGGCCAGCATCTCGCTCTTGACCGGTTCGCCGCTGACGATCATGTTCAGCGCGGCTTCCACGCCCAGCACGCGCGGCAGGCGCTGCGTGCCACCGGCGCCGGGAATCAGGCCCAGCTTGACTTCCGGCAGGGCCACGTTGCAGCCGGGGGCGGCGATGCGGTAGTGCGCACCGAGTGCGAGTTCGAGGCCACCGCCCATGCACACGCTGTGCACGGCCGCGATCACTGGCTTGGTGGTGTTTTCGACGCGGACGATCACCGACAGCAGGTTGGGTTCCTGGATCGCCTTGGGTGAGCCGAACTCGCGGATGTCGGCGCCGCCCGAGAAAGCCTTGCCGGCGCCTGTCAGCACAATGGCCTTGACCGCGGCGTCGTTCTCGGCCTTCTCCAGCCCGTCGACGATGGCCTGGCGGGTGGACAGGCCCAGACCGTTGACCGGCGGGTTGTTCAGCGAAATGACGGCAACGTCGCCGTGGACCTGGTACTCAGCGGTCATGGAAGCTCCTCTGTGTGATTTGGGAAAAAACCAAAAACGAACGGTCGTGCGATT
>NZ_JBPCSJ010000232.1:0-1979 GCF_051007235.1 Hydrogenophaga sp.
CCAGGTCTGCACCCACTCGAGTGACAGCCTCAAGCATGCAGTCGCACCCGGCTGCAGCAGAAACGATCCGGACCCGACAGACCCATAGCCCGAGTCGCTGCAGAGGGTGCGCTGCGCACCGTACGCGTTCACCTGAAAGGCGCCGGACCGAAGCGCAGAACAGCGCTTGACAAACCCGGCTTATCGAACGCAACCGTTACAAACAGCCGCTAAAGAATACGCCGGGGCCACCGAAATTGAACTCAACGAACTTCTAAAAAGGTTCGTCGTCCGGCAAAGCGAAGCGGCGAGGCGGTCAGCGGTCCCAGGGCCCAACCGGCGCGCCACCCGCAACCGGTCATGGCGGTTCACCGCAAGGTGGACGTTGAGATCGGCAGGAATGCCGGATTACCTTTGTTCAATTTTTTAGGAGTTAGACATGAGCACCATCAACACCAACGTGCAATCCCTCAACGCACAACGCAACCTGGCCCAGTCGTCGGGTTCGCTGGCCACCTCGATGCAGCGCCTGTCGTCGGGTCTGCGCGTCAACAGCGCCAAGGACGACTCGGCCGGCCTGGCGATTGCCGAGCGCATGAACGCCCAGGTCAAGGGCATGAACGTCGCGATCCGCAACGCCAACGACGGCATCTCGCTGGCGCAAACCGCGGAAGGTGCTCTGGGCAAGGTGGGCGACTCGCTGCAGCGCATGCGCGAACTGGCCACCCAGTCGGCCAACGCCACCAACTCCACCAGCGACCAGGCCAACCTGGACGCCGAGTACCAGGAACTGGCCTCGGAAGTCACCCGCGTGCTGACCGGCACCAAGTTCAACGGCACCGACCTGCTGTCCACCACCGCTTCGCTGCAGTTCCAGGTGGGCGCGAACAACGTCGGCACCGACCAGATCGCCATTGCCACCGGTGATCTGACCGCTGGCGCCGGCATCACCGCGGTGGTGGGCGGCGACATCACGTCGGCAGCCAACGCCCTGTCCGCGATGGACGACCTGGACGATGCCATCGACGAGATCACGACCGCCCGTGCCGGCTTCGGTGCCGCACAGAACCGCTTCGAATCGGTGATCTCCAACCTGCAGATCGCAGCCGAAAACCAGGCCTCCTCGCGCGGCCGCATCATGGACGCCGACTTCGCCGTGGAAACCGCCAACCTGTCGCGCGGTCAGATCCTGCAACAGGCCGGTACCGCCATGATCGCCCAGGCCAACCAGCTGCCCCAGGGCGTGCTGTCCCTGCTGCGCTGATCAACCATCAGGCACCGGATGCGCCGCGCGCCCAGCGCGCGGCGTGCCGGCGGCGGCGGCACCTCCCGGGTGCCCCGCTGCCTTTGCGTTTGCAGCCGGATGCACAGAGCGCATGCCCATCACGCCCTTCGCGTGTGTTCTGTCCATCCTGAAGGGGAATCCCCATGGCCACGATTTCATCGCCGGGCATCGGCAGCGGTCTCGATGTGCAAAGCATCGTGTCTCAGCTCGTCGCGCTGGAAAAGGCGCCGCTCAACCAGCTCAAGACCCAGGCCACCTCGATCCAGAGCCGCATCTCGGCGTACGGCACCATCACCTCGCAGATCACGGCGCTCAGCGATGCCGCCAACAAGCTCGGCACCGCCAGCGGCTGGAACAGCGTGCTGGCCAGCAGCTCGAACGCGTCGGCGGTCGGCGTCACGGCCGCCTCCGGCGCACCGGCCACATCGCTGACCATGGAAGTCCAGCAACTGGCCAAGGCCCAGTCGGTGGCATCCGGTGCGGTGGCGTCCGGTTCCGGCGTCGGCGGTGGCACCATGACCATCGAGCTGGGCAGCTGGGCCGCCGGCAGCTTCACGGCGGGGTCGGCCACGCCGGTCAGCGTCACCATCAATCCGGGCGAAGACACACTCACCGAAATCGCGACCAAGATCAACAACGCCAACGCTGGCGTGAGCGCCACGGTGCTCAAGGACGCCTCGGGTGAGCGCTTGCTGATGCGGTCCAAAGACACGGG
>NZ_JBPCSJ010000233.1:0-16118 GCF_051007235.1 Hydrogenophaga sp.
CTGATGTGGCGCTCGGTCAACCCCGACGGCAGCCTGACCTACACCTTCGTCGAGTCCGTCAAGGCCACCTTCCCGTTCTACGTGATCCGTCTGTTGGGTGGCCTGCTGTACCTCGGCGGCATGATCCTGATGCTGTGGAACGTGACCATGACCGCACTGCGCGGCCGTGCACAAGATGTGCCCGTGCTGGCTGTCAACCCAGCCCACGCCTGAGGAGTAAAACAACATGTCTTCACACGAAATCACGACCGGCCACGCCCGGATTGAAACCAACAACTTCCTCATGATCGTGTTGATCACGCTTGTGGTGGCGGTCGGCGGTCTGGTGGAAATCGTTCCGCTGTTTTTCCAGAAGTCCACCACGCAGCCGATCGAGGGCCTCAAGCCCTACACCGCGCTGCAACTGGCGGGGCGCGACATTTACGTCAGCGAGGGTTGCTACAACTGCCATTCGCAGATGATCCGCCCCTTCCAGGCCGAGACCCTGCGCTACGGCCCTTATTCGGTGGCTGGCGAGTTCGTGTACGACCGCCCGTTCCAGTGGGGTTCCAAGCGCACCGGTCCCGACCTGGCCCGCGTCGGTGGTCGCTACAGCGACGAATGGCACCGCGTGCACCTGAACAACCCGCGTGATCTGGTGCCCGAGTCCAACATGCCGGCTTACCCCTTCCTGGCCAAAAAGACGGTGGACGCCGAGAGTATGCCCAAGCGCATGACGGTGCTGCGCACGCTGGGCGCTCCGTACTCCGATGAAGAGATCGCCAAGTCGGTGGAAGACGTCAAGGGCAAGACCCAGCAGGACGCCGTGATCGCCTACCTGCAGGTGCTGGGCACCGCACGCAGCGCAACCAAGCCCGCTGCCGCCGCGCCAGCCGCGCAGGCGACCCCTGCCGCCCCGGCGGCAGACGCAGCGCCCGCTGTGGCGGTGGCCGCTCCCGCGACCGAAGGCAAAGCCCAATAAAGGTGATGGACATGGACATCAACGATCTGCGCAGCATCACCACGGTGGTCAGTCTGCTGATCTTCGTGGGCATCGTGGCCTGGGCGTGGTCCAAGCGCAACCAGTCCAACTTTGAAGAGGCGGCCCAGCTGCCCTTCCACGAAGACTGATTCGCCTCACCCAACAGAGAAACATCATGAGCGACTTTACGAGCGATTTCTGGAACCTCTACGTGGCGGGGCTGACGCTGGTCAGCATCATCGCCTGCCTGATCCTGTTGTGGATTGCGGGCACCACCAAGGCGGCCACCGTGCACGACAACACCACCGGTCACGTCTGGGACGGCGACCTGCGGGAAATCAACAACCCGCTGCCCAAGTGGTGGGTGTACCTGTTCATCATCACCTGCGTGTTCGGCCTGGCCTATGGCGCGCTGTACCCGATGTTCGGCAAGTTCCAGGGCGTGCTGGGCTGGTCCTCGCAGGGCCAGCACACCGCGGAAGTGCAGAAGGTGGAAGCGGCCATTGCTCCGATCTACGCCAAGTTCCAGGGCATGAAGCCCGAAGACATGGCCGCGGACGCACAGGCCATGGCCATTGGTGAGCGCCTGTTCATGAACTACTGCGCGCAGTGCCACGGCTCCGATGCCCGCGGTGCCAAGAGCTTCCCGAACCTCGCCGATGGCGACTGGCTCGGTGGCACGGGTGCCGACTACATCAAGACCACCATCGGAAACGGCCGCACCGGCGTGATGCCGCCCATGGCCGCAGCGATCGGTTCCGCCGAAGACGTGCGCAACGTGGCCCAGTACGTGTTGAGCCTGTCCAAGACCGAAACCGACGCCACCCGCGCGGCCCAGGGCAAGGAAAAGTTCGCCGCTTGTGCCGCCTGCCACGGCGCTGACGGCAAGGGCATGCATGCCACCGGTGCCCCCAACCTGACCGACGACACCTGGTTGCACGGGTTCGGTGAAGAGGCCATCATCAAGGCCGTGAACCAGGGTTTCACCAACCAGATGCCGGCTCAGTCCGCGCTGCTCAACGAAGCGCAGATCAATGTGCTCGCTTCGTATGTCTGGAGCCTGTCCAACAAGGCTGCCAAGTAAGCGCCAAAGCAACACGGGCGGTGTCTCCACCGCCCGTTTTCTTTTTCGATTTTCCTTTCCGGTTGAACCCGTGACCACAGTGACACCCGACACACCATCCAACCCATCGGCTGCTGCAGCCGCGAACGCCGGCGCACTGCCCGACGGCGAGGAAATGGTGTCCCTGTACGCGTCCAGGCAAAAAATCTACCCGCGCTCCGTCGCGGGTTTCTTTTCGAAGTGGCGCTGGCTCACGGTCTGGATCACCCAGATCGTCTTCTACGGCCTGCCATGGCTGCAGTGGAACGCACGGCAGGCCGTGCTGTTCGATCTCGAAGCCCGCCGCTTCTACATCTTCGGTCTGGTCCTGTACCCGCAGGACTTCATCTACCTGACCGGCTTGCTGGTCATCTCGGCGCTGGCGCTGTTCCTGTTCACCGCGATCGCCGGACGCCTGTGGTGAGGCTACGCCTGCCCACAAACGGTCTACACCGAGATTTTTCTCTGGATCGAAAAGCAGGTGGAGGGCGACCGGTCGGCTCGCATGCGGCTGGATCAGTCCAATCTTTCGGCTCAGAAGTTCGGCAAGAAGTGGCTCAAGCACGCCCTGTGGGTGTTGTTCTCGCTCTGGACCGGGTTCACCTTCGTCGGCTACTTCACGCCTGTGCGCGAACTGGCTGCGCTGTCGCTGGCCGCGTCCCTGGGGCCCTGGCAGACCTTCTGGATCTTTTTCTACGGTTTTGCCACTTACGGCAACGCCGGGTTCATGCGCGAGCAGGTCTGCAAGTACATGTGCCCCTACGCGCGTTTTCAGAGTGCGATGTTCGACAAGGACACGATGATCGTGACCTACAACGAGCAGCGCGGTGAACCACGCGGGCCGCGTTCCAAGAAGGCCGATCCGGCCGCGTTGGGCCTGGGCGCCTGCGTGGACTGCACCCTGTGTGTCCAGGTCTGCCCGACCGGCATCGACATCCGCAAGGGCCTGCAATACGAGTGCATCGGCTGCGGTGCCTGCATCGACGTGTGCGACGAGGTCATGGACAAAGTCGGCTATCCACGCGGCCTGATCAAGTACTCCACCCAGAACGGCATGGCCAACGGCTGGACCAGTGCGCAGATGATCCGTCGCGCGTTCCGTCCCCGGGTGCTGGTGTACACGGGCATCTTGTTGCTGATCACCGCGGCCGTGATGGTCAGCCTGTACCTGCGCACGCCGCTGAAGGTGGACGTGATCCGCGACCGCGGCGCACTCGCGCGCATGGTCGAAAAGGGCCGCATCGAGAACGTGTTCCGCCTGCAGGTGATGAACGCCACCGAACACACGCAGCGCTACCGCATCAGCGTCAGCGGCCTGCCCGACATCGCCATCGCGTCCGAGGCGGAGGTCGAGGTGCTGCCCACCGAGGTGCGCTCGGCAGTGCTGCGCGTGCAGATTCCGCCCGGCGCAGCGCCCAGCGGCTCGCACTCCATCCACTTCGAGGTGCACTCCATGGGCGAGGACCCGGCCCACGTGACCGAAAAGGCCGCCTTCCTGGTACCCCGTTGAGTAGACTGCTGATTCCCCTTCCAGAGAACGTCATCATCATGAACACAGCCACCGCTTCTTCTGAACACCCCTCCAAGCCCGTGGCCTGGTGGCGCGTACCCCACATGTGGATGGTGGTCGGCGGGCCCCTGGTCGTGGTCGTGGCGGCGATCATCACTGCTGTCATCGCCGTGCGGGGCGCCGACCCTGTCCTGAACAAAGAAGACTTTGAGCGCGATCTCAAGGCGGCCACCGCCAACCTGGATGGTCAGGCCAAGGCTGCTGCTCTGATCACGCTCCAGCCTGCCAACCAGGCGCGCAACCACGCCGCTTCGCCGGTGGTTCCCAAAGCGCCCTGACAGGCGCCAGCCCGCCTCAACCCCTTGGAGGCGGGTGCATCGCTCCAGGGTCAACCTGCAACAGAGGAGACGACAACATGTGGGCTCAACGGTGGATGTGGATTGCCTGGCCAGCGTTTCTGGTGGCGGCCGTGTTGGAGATGCTGGTGTTTGCGGTGATCGATCCCAGCGAACTGCATTGGTCCGGTCACGCGCTGGAGTGGTCGCGACAAACCGTTTACACGGTGTCGTTCTTCGTGTTCTGGCTGGGTGCCATGGCATCCAGTGCACTGACCACGCTGTTGTCGTTGTCGCCGTTCGAGGTCAACCGTTGTCCGGTACCGCTGGATGAACGTCCCAAAGACTGCGCCAAAAACGGCAACTGCTGCTGACGGCCCCACGCATCACCCAGCAAAAAGCCCCGCAGGCGCGTGCCTGACGGGGCTTTTTTGAAAGTGGGGCTGCGGGGTCAGCGACAGGTTTGCGGATTGACAATCTGTCGCAATCCGTCCGTGCTCTTGATGTGCACGTAGCGCTGCTTGACTTCGATGATGCCTTCCTCCACGAACTTCGAGAACGTTCGGCTCACGGTTTCGAGCTTCATGCCCAGGTAGCTGCCGATTTCTTCCCTCGTCATGCGCAGGATGAGTTCCGACTGCGAAAAGCCCCGGGCGTGCAGGCGCTGCACCAGGTTCAGAAGGAACGCGGCCAGACGCTCTTCGGCACGCATGCTGCCCAGCAGCAGCATGACCGAGTGGTCGCGCACGATCTCGCGGCTCATGATCTTGTGCACGTGGTGCTGAAGGGTCGTGAATTCGCGCGAGAGTTCTTCCACCTGGTCGAACGGCATGACGCAGACCTCGGCATCTTCCAGCGCAATGGCGTCGCACGAGTGGCGGTCGCTCACGATGCCGTCCAGACCGATGATCTCACCCGTCATCTGAAAGCCCGTGACCTGATCGCGCCCATCGGCGGTGGTGACGCAGGTCTTGAAAAATCCCGAGCGCACGGCGTACAGCGAAGTGAACCTGTCGCCGGTGTTGAACAAGGCGGTGCCGCGCTTGATGCGCCGGCGTGCCGAGATGACGTTGTCGAGCTTGCTCATCTCATCGGGATTGAGCCCCATGGGCAGGCACAGCTCTCGGAGGTTGCAGCTGGAGCAGGCGACTTTGATGCTTTGAGCGTCCATAAATTTCCTGGCAAATCCGGCCCAAGCTTAACGCATGCGTCACAGGGGTGTCGAGAAAAGGCCTGCGCCACACACACTTGCGCGCGATTGGCGCTCGCCAGGGCGCGGAGGTTTTGACCAAGATCAAGGGAGCTGCTGCGGGGATGGTGCACATTCGAAGCCCAGAATTGGAGATTTGTCTGTGAGCCACGCAATTTCTGACGAGCTGCTCAAGCGGTTCGACATCCCAGGTCCCCGCTACACCTCGTACCCGACCGCCGATCGGTTCGTCGAGGCGTTCGCCGAGGGCGACTACGTCCAGGCGCTGGAACAACGCCGCGCCGGATCGCTGGCCTTGCCGCTGTCGCTTTACGTGCACGTGCCGTTTTGCGAGTCGGTCTGTTACTACTGTGCGTGCAACAAGGTCATCACCAAGCACCACGAGCGTGCGGCCGAATACCTGCGCTACCTCTCCCGCGAAGTCGAGTTGCAGGTCCAGCACTTCGGCAAAGGTCACAGCGTTTCCCAGCTCCACCTGGGTGGTGGCACGCCCACCTTCCTGTCCGACGGTGAGCTCGAAGACCTGATGACGATGATTCGCCGCAACTTCACCCTGGTGCCGGGGGGCGAGTATTCAATCGAAGTGGACCCCCGCACGGTGACCGACCAGCGCCTACAGACCTTGGCGCGCCTGGGCTTCAACCGCCTGAGCTTCGGTGTGCAGGACTTCGATCCGGCCGTGCAGAAAGCGGTGCACCGCGTGCAGCCAGCCGAACAGGTGTTTGCGCTGGTGGAAACGGCCCGCAAGATCGGCTTCGAGTCGGTCAACGTGGACTTGATCTATGGCCTGCCGCTGCAGACGCCCGAATCGTTCAAGCGCACGCTGGGGCAGGTCGCGCAGCTGCGGCCCGACCGCATTGCGCTGTACGCCTACGCGCACCTGCCCTCGCGCTTCAAGCCGCAACGGCGCATCATTTCCGCCGAGCTGCCCAGCCCGGGTGACAAGCTGGCCATGCTGTCGATGTCGCTCGACGCGATGAGCGACGCCGGCTACGTCTACGTCGGCATGGACCACTTTGCGCTGCCCACCGACGCCTTGGCGGTGGCCAAGCGGCAGGGGCGCCTGCACCGCAACTTCCAGGGCTACAGCACCCAGCCCGACTGCGACCTCATCGCGCTGGGCGTGTCGGCCATTGGCCGCATCGGCGCGACCTACAGCCAGAACGCCAAGACGCTGGAGGACTACTACGACGCGCTGGACCAGGGGCGCCTGCCCATCGTGCGGGGTCTGGCCCTCACGCGCGACGACCTGCTGCGCCGCTCGGTCATCATGTCCATCATGTGCCAGGGCGCGCTGCAATACGAGTCGATTGAGCTCGGTCATCTGATCAACTTCAAGAGCTACTTCGCCAAGGAACTGGAAACCCTTGCAGGTCTGGCCGAACATGGCCTGGTCACCATTGACAACACGGGCGTGCAGGTCACATCCACCGGGTGGTATCTGGTGCGTGCTATCGCCATGGTGTTCGACAAGCACCTGCAGGTCGACATCGACCGGGCCCGTTTCTCCAAAATCATCTGAGGTGTCGATAGGGGTGTCCTCCCGTCGGGGGAGGGCGCTGCTAGAGTTCGCGCATGCAGACTTCGATGGCCGTGACGGCCTTGTTCATGGGGCTGGTCGGTGGCCCCCATTGCGTGGCCATGTGCGGCGCCGCGTGTGCCGGCATCAGCCGCGCAGCAGGTGAACGCAGCACGCAGGCGCTGTGGTCTTTTCAGCTCAGCCGCATGGTCGGGTACTCCCTGTTCGGTGCCTTCGCCGCCGGTTCGGTGCAGGGCCTGGCGCTGCTGGGCACCAACACCGTTGCCATCCGACCCGTGTGGACCATGTTCCACGCAGCCGCTTTCTTGCTGGGGCTGGCGCTCATTTGGCGCGCGCGCCAGCCGGCATGGATCGACAACCTTGGTCAGGGGGTGTGGCGAAGAGCACGTCCTGTGTTGTCCAGACTGGGGCCGCGTGCGTCCATCGTCCTGGGGGTGGCGTGGGCGCTGATGCCCTGTGGCCTGCTGTATTCGGCCCTGCTGGTGGCGTCGTTGACGGCCAATGCGCTGGAGGGGGCCGCCGTGATGGCGCTGTTCTCCTTCGGAACGTCGATCTCGCTGACCATCGCCCCCTGGTTGTTGCTGCGCATGCGCGCAGGCGCGTCCGGCGCGTGGGCGATCCGGCTGGCCGGGCTGGCACTGGCGGTCACGTCGGGCTGGGCCCTGTGGATGGGGCTGACCAACCCGACGGGGCTGTTCTGCCTCTGAGCGTTCAGCCCTTGGGTGCGGCGTCCCGGCCGGGCAGGGTGGCGAGCACCAGGCCCAGCAGGGCGATCCCGAACGCCAGCAACTGCATCCCCGTCAGGCGCTCGCCCATGAACAGCACGCCCACGGCGGCAGCGCTCACGGGCAGCATCACGGTGAACACGCCGGCACGCGAAGCCGGCACGGTCTTGAGGCCGGTCATCCAGAGCCACACTGTCCAGACGCTCGCCGCCAGACCGTAGAACAGCAGCAAAAGCCACAGCGGCGCATCCACGGCGCTGAAGTCGAAGTGCCAGGCCGCCCACAGCCCCGCCGGGGTGACCAGGGCAAAACCCCAGAGGTTGATGATGGCCGAGATGCGTTTCGGACCCAGGCCATCGGTCAGGCGTTTGCCGATGACCACATAGGACGCCTCGCAGACCACCGCAGCGAACACCAGCAGGTTGCCCCAGACCGGCAGCGGCAACCCCAAAGCCGTCTCGACCATGACCATGGTTCCGGTGTCGGCAGGCTTCTGCAGCGAAAAGAGTCCGATCCCCAGCGCGGCACAGGCGATCGCCGCGACCGTGCGCCGACCGATGCGCTCTTTCAGGAACAGCCAGCTCAGGATCGCCACCACCGCGGGGATGGCGGACATCACCACGCCGGCGGCCACCGCCGTGGTCAGCCGCACGCCAAACAGCATGCAGATGGAAAACAGGAAGTTGCCCAGGAAGGATTCGAGGAACAGCAGGCCGCGCGTGCGCCGCGTCATCGGCGGTTCGTCTGCCGGCTTGCGCAGCCAGCGCCACATGGCCAGGCCGCCGATGCCAAAGCGCAGCCACGCCAGCAGGAACACCGGGAACACCGCCACCAGCGGCTTGGACAGGGCGACGTAGCTGCCCACCAGCGACATGCTCAAGGCCAGCGCGGTATAGGCCTGCCATCGGGCGGGGGAGGGTGCTTGAGAGGGCATGGGGTGCATGGCGCGCATCATGCACGAAGCACCCAACGCGCCACCAAACCCGTGCAACGTCTTGCCGTCATATGAAAATCAACAATGCTGCGCCGCGACATTTTTTCCTGATCTGAGAGATTGATTTCCATATCGAGAAAATGTACAAAAACAGTGTTGTTTTGATTGAGAAAATTTTTTCTCTTATATAAGACATAAGAGCTTCACAAAGTCTTCTATAAGACTTAAAGTTACTCCATCGGCTGGTGCTTTGAAAAGCTTGGCCGGCAACCCTTCTCTCAACCTCACGGAGTGATCCCATGACCAAAGCCCTGAATGCGCAGCTGAGCCGTCAACAGCAAATCGAAGCCCTGGAAAAAGACTGGGCGACCAACCCCCGCTGGAAGCTGGTCAAGCGCGGTTATTCCGCCGCTGACGTGGTGCGTCTGCGCGGCAGCATGCAGCCCGAGTACACGCTGGCCCAGCGCGGTGCCGAGAAGCTGTGGGAAAAGGTCAACGGCGGCGCCAAGAAGGGCTACGTCAACGCCTTCGGCGCCATCTCCGCCGGCCAGGCCATGCAGCAGGCCAAGGCAGGCCTGGAAGCCGTGTACCTGTCGGGCTGGCAAGTGGCCGCTGACGGCAACACCAGCGAAACCATGTACCCCGACCAGTCGCTGTACGCCTACGACTCGGTGCCGACCATGGTTCGCCGCATCAACAACACCTTCAAGCGCGCCGACGAAATCCAGTGGGGTCGTGGCATCGAGCCGGGCTCGCCCGAGTTCATCGACTACTTCCTGCCCATCGTGGCCGACGCTGAAGCCGGTTTCGGTGGCGTGCTGAATGCCTTCGAACTGATGAAGAACATGATCGCAGCCGGCGCCGCTGGCGTTCACTTCGAAGACCAGCTGGCCGCGGTGAAGAAGTGCGGCCATATGGGTGGCAAGGTGCTGGTGCCGACGCAAGAAGCGATCGAGAAGCTGATCGCAGCCCGTTTCGCCGCCGACGTCATGGGCGTGCCCACCATCGTCCTGGCCCGTACCGACGCCGAAGCCGCCAACCTGATCACCAGCGACCACGACGCCAACGACAAGCCGTTCCTGACCGGCGAGCGCACGCAAGAAGGTTTCTACCGCGTCAAGAATGGACTGGAGCAAGCCATCAGCCGTGGCGTGGCCTACGCGCCCTACGCCGACCTGGTCTGGTGCGAGACCGGCGTGCCCGACATCGGTTTCGCCCGCGAGTTCGCTCAGGCCGTGCACGCTGCCTGCCCGGGCAAGCTGCTGTCGTACAACTGCTCGCCTTCCTTCAACTGGAAGAAGAACCTCGATGACAAGCAGATCGCGTCCTTCCAGGAAGTGCTGTCTGCGCTGGGTTACAAGTACCAGTTCATCACGCTGGCCGGTATCCACATCAACTGGTTCAACACCTTCCAGTTCGCCCACGCCTACGCCCGCGGCGAAGGCATGAAGCACTACACGAACATGGTGCAAGAGCCGGAATTCGCTGCTCGTGACAAGGGCTACACCTTCGTGTCGCACCAGCAGGAAGTGGGCGCCGGTTACTTCGACGACGTGACCACCGTGATCCAGGGCGGTTCGTCCAGCGTGAAGGCCCTGACCGGCTCGACGGAAGAAGAGCAGTTCCACTGATCTGTCTTGAATCGTCGGCCCCGAGAGGCTGAGGAGACAAAAGCCCGGGCCGGTCCCGGGCTTTTTTGTGGGAAAATTTGAAATTCATTCAAGCAGCAAGAGCGAGAAAGGCAGTCTGGTTATGACACCGCGAACTATGGGGATGTTCACCCTGGCCTCCTGAGGCCTGCAGTTCGCGCCTGCCCGTTTCCTTTCTCTCATCCAGCGCGGCCCATGCCGCGCTTTTTTGTTTTCTGGACCTTCCATGCTCAACATCACACTTCCCGACGGCTCCCTGCGACAGTATCCCGGCCCGGTCACGGTGGCCGAAGTGGCGGCTTCCATCGGCACGGGGCTGGCCAAAGCGGCGCTGGCCGGCAAGATCGACGGCAAGGTGGTGGACACCAGTTTTCAGATCACGGCCGACAGCCCCTTGTCCATCGTCACCGCGAAGGACGCTGATGGCCTGGAGGTCATCCGCCACTCCACAGCGCACTTATTGGCCTATGCGGTCAAAGAGCTTTTCCCGGATGCACAGGTCACCATCGGTCCCGTGATAGAGCATGGCTTCTACTACGACTTCTCGTACAAGCGCCCGTTCACTCCCGAAGACCTGACAGCCATCGAGAAGAAGATGACCGAGCTGTCCAACAAAGACGAGCCGGTGGTGCGCCGTGTGCTGTCGCGCGACGAGGCGGTGGCGTATTTCAAAGACCTTGGCGAGCACTACAAGGCCGAGATCATCGCCAGCATCCCGAGCAACGAGGATGTCTCGCTTTACCGCGAAGGTGCGTTCGAAGACCTGTGTCGTGGCCCGCACGTGCCGAGCACGGGCAAGCTCAAGCACTTCAAGCTCATGAAGGTGGCGGGTGCCTACTGGCGTGGCGACCACCGCAACGAGATGCTGCAGCGCATCTACGGCACCGCCTGGGCCACCAAAGACGAATTGCAGCAACACCTGACGATGCTGGAAGAGGCCGAGAAGCGCGACCACCGAAAACTCGGCCGTGAGCTCGATCTGTTCCACATCGACGAGCATTCGCCGGGGACGGTGTTCTGGCACCCCAAGGGCTGGACGGTGTGGCAGGAGGTCGAGCAGTACATGCGCCGCGTGTACCGCGAGAACGGCTACCAGGAAGTCAAGGGTCCTCAAATCCTGGATCAGGGCCTTTGGGAAAAGACCGGGCACTGGGACAAGTACCGCGAAAACATGTTCGTGACCGAATCGGAAAAGCGCGACTACGCGCTCAAGCCGATGAACTGCCCCGGCCACATCATCATCTTCAAGCAGGGGATCAAGAGTTATCGTGACCTGCCTTTGCGCTTTGGCGAATTCGGCCAATGCCATCGCAACGAGCCCTCAGGTGGTCTGCACGGCATCATGCGCGTGCGCGCCTTCACGCAAGACGACGGCCATATCTTCTGTACCGAGGAACAGATCCAGTCTGAAGTGGTGGCCTTCACCACGCTGCTGCAGAAGGTGTACAAGGACTTCGGCTTCACCGACATCATTTACAAGCTGTCCACCCGACCCGAAAAGCGCATCGGTACCGAAGAGAGTTGGGACCGTGCGGAGGCCGCGCTGGCCAACGGTCTCAAGGCTTCGGGCTGCGACTTTGAGTACCTGCCAGGCGAGGGGGCGTTCTACGGACCCAAGATCGAGTACACGCTCAAGGATGCGCTGGGTCGCCCTTGGCAGTGCGGCACCATCCAGGTCGATCCCAACCTGCCCGAGCGCCTGGATGCCGAGTTTGTGGGTGAAGACGGCTCGCGCCACCGCCCCATCATGTTGCACCGTGCCATCGTCGGCAGTCTGGAGCGTTTCATCGGCATTCTGATCGAGCAGCATGCTGGCGCACTGCCGGTTTGGCTGGCCCCGACCCAGGTGGTCGTGGCTGGAATCACCGATGCACAGGCCGATTACGTCCAGGAAGTGGCGAAAACGCTGCAAAAACAAGGGCTTAGGGTCGAAACAGACCTGCGCAACGAGAAAATCACGTATAAAATACGGGAGCACGCGTTGCAAAAGCTTCCCTACATCCTGGTCGTGGGCGACAAGGAGAAGGCTGCTGGCGCCGTGGCTGTGCGGGCACGAGGTAACAAAGACCTCGGTGTCATGTCGCTGGAGAGCTTCTCTCAATTGATAGCGACAGACGTTTCCTCCAAGGTTTGATGTCAAACGCTCCGGAAGGCCCCTCGGTTGCTGCGCACCGCGCGTGGGCCCTTTGAGGCTTTTTGTTGTCTGAACCGCCCACGTCAAGGAACACACCATCGCTACCAACTTTCGTGACCGTCGCCAACGCGAAGAGCGTGCACACCGTCTGAACCGTGAAATCATGGCCCCTGAGGTTCGCCTCAACGGGCCTGAAAACGAGCCGCTGGGTATCGTCAGCCTCATGGAAGCCCTGCGCATGGCGGGCGAACTGGATGTTGACCTGGTCGAGATCGCCGCCACCGCCAATCCGCCGGTGTGTCGCCTGATGGACTACGGCAAGTTCAAGTACCAAGAGCAGAAGAAGGCGGCGGAAGCCAAGGCCAAGCAAACGGTCATCGAAATCAAGGAAATCAAATTCCGACCCGGTACCGACGACGGCGACTACAACATCAAGATGCGCAACATCCGCCGGTTCCTGGATGAGGGCGACAAGTGCAAGATCACGCTGCGGTTCCGTGGCCGCGAGATCACCCACCAGGAATTGGGGCTTGCGCTGTTGAACCGCATCCGGGACGACCTTGGCGACACCATTCTGGTTGAGCAGTTCCCCAAGCTGGAAGGTCGTCAGATGATCATGATGATCGCGCCCGGACGCAAAAAGGCCGGTGGCCCCGCGCCCAAGGCCGATGCGGCGCCCGCCGACCAGCCGTCGGCCTGATCCGGCGAGAGAAGACAGAGTATTGGATCGGCAGGGTAGTCGCCTGCCGTCCGAGGCCAGCGGTGTAAACCGCTGAGCCGAAAGAGCGGTCGAGAGGCCGTTCGTAAAAGTGGCTCGGGGCCAACAAGTCCGCGGAAGGTTCGCGGCGCCTCACGAGCACAAATGAAAAGGAGCATGAAGATGCCCAAAATGAAGACCAAGAGCAGCGCGAAGAAGCGTTTTCGCGTTCGTCCCGGTGGCACCGTCAAGCGCGGTCAAGCCTTCAAACGTCACATCCTGACCAAGAAGACCACCAAGAACAAGCGCCATCTGCGTGGTGCGGTGACTGTTCATGAGACCAACATGGGTCACATGGCACAGATGCTGCCCGGCATGGGCATTTGATCAACGACGAACAAGGAGCAACACATGCCTCGCGTCAAACGTGGTGTAACGGCACGCGCCCGTCACAAAAAAGTTCTCGCCCTTGCCAAGGGTTTCCGCGGTCGCCGCGGCAATGTCTTCCGCATCGCCAAACAGGCGGTGATGAAGGCCGGTCAATACGCTTACCGTGACCGCCGCACCAAGAAGCGCGTTTTCCGTCAGCTGTGGATCGCGCGTATCAACGCCGGTGCACGCGCTTGCGGCCTGACGTACAGCCAGTTCGCCAATGGCCTGAAGAAGGCGCAGATCGAGATCGACCGCAAGGTCCTGGCCGATCTGGCCGTCAACGACGTTGCTGCTTTCAACAGCATCGTGGAGCAAGTCAAAGCCAAGCTGGCCGCTTGATTCACGACGGTCACCGCCGGCTCCGGCCGGTGATGACTTCGTCGCTCGAAGGGGTTGAGGCTTGAGGGATTCCCTCGCTGCCCTCAGCCCCTTTTTTGTTTTCCCGCCCGAGACACACATGAACGAGTTGGACGCACTGGTCGACAGCGCGCGCGCCGCGTTTGCACAGGCCGCCACCCCCGCCGATCTGGAAAATGCCAAGGCGCAGTACATCGGTAAATCAGGTCGTATCACCGAGCTGATGAAGGGTATGGCGGCTTTGCCCGTTGAAGAGAAAAAGACCCGCGGGGCGGCCATCAACGTGGCCAAGCAGGCCATTGAAGCCGCGCTCAACGACCGTCGCCAGGCACTGGCCGATGCCGAACTCGAAACCCAGCTCAAAGCCGAAGCACTCGACGTGACCCTGCCGGGCCGTCAACGCGGGCAGGGCGGGCTGCACCCGGTGAGCCTGACACTGGAGCGCATCGAAGCGATCTTCGGATCGCAGGGTTTTGAAGTAGCCGAAGGCCCCGAGATCGAGTCCGACTGGTTCAACTTCACTGCACTGAACACGCCCGAGGACCATCCGGCGCGTTCCATGCATGACACTTTTTACGTCGAGGGCGGCAGCGCCAAGGCGCCGAACCTGCTGCGTACCCACACCAGCCCAATGCAGATCCGCCATGCGGTTCAGCACGTCAAGCGCTACCGCGCGGCGCTGGACGCCGGTCTCCCTATGCCCGAGATTCGGGTGATTGCACCAGGGCGTACCTACCGCGTGGACAGCGATGCTACGCACTCGCCCATGTTCCACCAATGCGAGGGTCTGTGGATCGGCGAGAACGTGAGCTTCAAGGACCTGAAGGTCGTTTTCACCGACTTCTGCCGCACCTTCTTCGACAGCGATGATCTGGTGCTGCGCTTCCGCCCGAGCTTCTTCCCGTTCACCGAACCCAGCGCCGAAATCGACATCCAGTTCCAAAGCGGCCCGTTGGCCGGGCGCTGGCTGGAGGTGGCAGGCTCTGGTCAAGTGCATCCGAACGTGGTGCGCAACATGGGCCTGGACCCCGAGCGCTACATCGGCTTTGCCTTCGGCATGGGCCCGGACCGTTTGACCATGCTGCGCTATGGCGTCAACGATCTGCGCCTGTTCTTTGACGGCGACATCCGTTTCCTTTCGCAGTTCCGCTGATCTTTCGGTACGACACGATGCAATTCCCCGAATCCTGGCTGCGTGCCTTCTGCAATCCTCCCCTGACCAGCCAGCAACTGGCCGACACCCTGACCATGGCTGGTCTGGAAGTCGAAGAACTGCGCCCTTTTGCGCCCGCTTTCTCGGGTGTGGTGGTGGGCCAGATTTTGAGCGCTGAGCAACACCCCAACGCCGACCGCCTGCGCGTGTGCCAGGTGGATGTGGGACAGGGCGCTCCGCTGAACATCGTCTGCGGTGCGCCCAACGCGCGTGCCGGCATCAAGATCCCGTGTGCCACGGTCGGTGCGCTGCTGCCGCCGGGCGAGGACGGCAAGCCGTTCGCCATCAAGCTGGGCAAACTGCGCGGCGTTGAAAGCCAGGGCATGCTGTGCTCGGCCAAAGAGCTGCAGATTTCCGAAGAGAGCAACGGCCTGCTGGAGCTGGGTGACGAGGCGGTGATTGGCCGCAACATCCGCGAGCAGCTGGGTCTGGACGACATGCTGTTCACGCTCAAGCTCACGCCCAACCTGGCGCATTGCCTGAGCGTGTACGGCATTGCGCGCGAAGTGTCGGCCCTGACCGACACGCCGCTACATCAGCCGGCATTCCCCAGCGTCGCCGTGCAGGTGCAAGATCGCCTGCCGGTGAACGTGCTGGCCCGTGACCTCTGTGGTCGCTTCAGCGGCCGAGTGGTGCGCGACGTGAACACCAAGGCCGCAACGCCCGCCTGGATGGTCGAGCGTCTGGCGCGCTGCGGTCAGCGAAGCATCTCGCCGCTGGTGGACATCTCTAATTACGTGATGTTCGAGCTGGGCCGCCCCTCGCACATCTTCGACCTCGACAAGATCCATGGCGGCTTGCAGGTGCGCTGGGGCCGCGAAGGCGAGCAACTCAAGCTGCTCAACGGCAACACCATCACGGTCGACGCCGAAGTCGGCGTGATCGCCGATGACCAGCAGGTCGAATCGCTGGCCGGCATCATGGGCGGCGACGCCACCGCCGTGTCCGACGACACGCAGAACATCTTCATCGAGGCCGCCTTCTGGTGGCCCAAGGCCATTGCCGGCCGTTCGCGCCGCTACAACTTCAGCACCGACGCCGGCCACCGCTTCGAGCGCGGTGTCGATCCGTCCACCACGGTTGAACACGTCGAGCGCATCACGCAGCTGGTGCTGGACATCTGCGGTGGCCAGGCGGGCCCGCTGGACGACCAGACCCTGGCGCTACCCGAGGGCAAGCCGGTCACGCTGCGCGTTGCGCGGGCCAACAAGGTCATTGGCATGCCGGTGACGCAAGAACAGTGTGCTGGTGCGCTGCGCCGTCTCGGATTGGACGTCACCGAAGGCGAAGGCACGGTCACCGTCGCTCCGCCGGCTTTC